>JAUSQH010000446.1 GCA_030652895.1 Alphaproteobacteria bacterium | reverse complement strand
GTTTGATATGGATGATACGCTGATTTCATCCTTTAAGGGTCATCCGCGCGATGTCTGGCGGCGCACACTGGAGGAGTTTCACGCCGAGTTGGGCTATTCCGGGCTCGATTCTACTGCTGACGCGCTATATGCGGCGGCTCTCGAATTCTGGTCAGACGCGTCGCGCCATCGTGAGGCGCGGCTGGATCTGGCGCGGACGCGCCGCGAAATTACCGGACTGGGGTTACGGCAGGTTGGCATTGTTGATGACGGACTAACCCATCAGATTGCGGACGCCTTGCATGCCCTGCGCGATCGGGAAATGACATTATTTCCAAATGCCCATGAAACGCTGGACCGGCTGCGCGCGGCAGGTGTGCGGTTGGCGCTGATCACCAATGGCGCGCATGACCCGCAATGGGAAAAAATTCGCCGGTTTGATTTTCAGCACCGCTTTGACCATATTCAGGTGGAAGGCGAAATAGGCTTTGGAAAACCCGAGCCGCAGGCTTATCTACATGCTTTACGCGCCCTGAACACGGATCCGCAATCGGCATGGATGGTTGGCGATAATCTAGAATGGGAGGTTGCCGCGCCTAAGCGGCTCGGTATTCATACTGTCTGGCACGATCATACGGGCAATGGGTTGCCGGAAAACCCACCGGCACTTCCCGACCGCATCATTCGCGGCCTTGTAGAATTGACCGAGGGACTTGAAGATTGGGAGCAAAACGGATGAGCAGCGCCTTTGAAATCAGTAGCAAACATGTGCAGGCGGCGCTGGACGAGGCCGCAGCAAGCAAAATACCCCCCGACGTGATCGCGCGCGCGATTCTGGAGCGGGTACTTGAAATATACCGGTCCGAACGAAGTCTTGCGGATATAGCCAGTGAATTAAATTTTCATATCGATAATCTCGACCCCGAAGGGGATCACGCGTTTATGAGGCCTTAACAGAATTTTTACACGCATAAGTGGTATGTGATAAAATATCCGAATAGTGGAATTAGTTTTCAAACAGTTCGTTGAATCGCCTATAATCCGGGCATATAGAAATGAGCGGGCAGTGTGTCAATCTGGTGACATGCGCCCTTGGGAGGTATAAAAGGGGTCTGCGCGTGTCCGGGCTGTGACCGGCGTGCCTGACATGCCCTTAATTTGCAGGATCAATAGTCACATGGTGGGATCTGTTGCCGATGCCGCGTCACAAGGACGCCGCAAAAAAGTTGAGTCGGTCGTGGTGCGGTTTGCCGGGGATTCCGGCGACGGCATGCAAATCACCGGCAGTCAGTTTTCATCATCAACCGCGCTGGCGGGGAATGACCTGGCGACATTCCCGGATTTTCCGGCGGAAATTCGGGCGCCGATTGGCACGACGTTTGGCGTGTCCGCGTTCCAGATCAATTTTGGTTCGCGCACCATCAAAACATCCGGCGACAAGTCGGACGTTCTGGTCGCGATGAATGCAGCGGCGCTCAAGGTCAGTCTGTCCAATTTACGCGAAGGCGGCCTGATCATTCTGGATACCGGCAGCTTCAACGAACGCAACTTTATCAAGGCCGGGTACAAAGTGGACCCGCGTACCGATGGCTCCCTGGCCCAGTATCAGGTGATGGAAATCGACATTTCCAAGATGTCGCTTGATGTAGCGAAACCGCTTGGCCTTTCCCAGAAGGAAGCGCTGCGTTGCAAGAACATGTGGACGCTGGGTCTGGTTTACTGGATGTACGACCGCGATTTGCAGCCGACCCTCGACTGGTTGCAGGGCAAATTTGGAACCAAGGCGCCTGAAGTGGCCGCCGCCAATATCGCCGCCCTGAAGGCAGGCCATGCGTTCGGCGAAACCGTGGAAATCAGCGGCGATTACACCGGCTATTCGATCGGTCAGGCCAACATCGAAAAGGGCCTGTACCGTCTCGTGCAAGGCAGCGAAGCCTTATCGTGGGGTCTGCTTGCGGGCAGTCAGCTTGCCGGTCTGGATATGCTGCTGGCGTCCTATCCGATCACACCGTCGTCACCGGTGCTGCACTCGCTTTCCGATTTGAAGGCGTTTGGCGTGGTAACGTTTCAGGCGGAAGATGAAATTGCCGCCGCCTGCGCGGCCATCGGCGCCTCTTATGCGGGTAAGCTCGGGGTTACGGCAAGCTCCGGTCCTGGTATTGCACTGAAAACCGAAGCCATCGGTTTGGCGATCGGAACCGAACTGCCGTTAGTTGTTGTAAACACCCAGCGCGCAGGACCATCAACAGGGCTGCCTACCAAGACCGAGCAATCAGATCTGTATCTTGCCGTTTACGGACGAAATGCCGATGCGCCCATGCCGGTGATATCGGTTAGCTCGCCGGGTGACGCGTTTGAAGCCGCGATTGAAGCCGTGCGCATTGCGGTTAAATATATGACGCCGGTAATGTTGCTATCCGATGGCTATATCGCCAATGCGGCAGAGCCATGGCTGGTACCGGATATGGCCGATTATAAGCCGTTCCCGGTGAAGTTCCGGACCGATCCCGAAGGATTTCACCCGTTCGTACGCGATCCACAAACCCTGGCGCGCGCCTGGGCGATACCGGGCACACCGGGGCTGGCGCATCGTATCGGCGGCATTGAGCGCGATTATGACAGCGGCAATATTTCCTATGAGCCGGAAAACCATCAACGCATGACCGATGTGCGCGCCAACAAAATTCGGGGCATTGCCAATGACATTCCCGAACAGCGGGTTGAAGTAGGCACTGCGAGCGGCAAGATGGTCGTCGTTGGCTGGGGTTCGACCTATGGCCCGATCAACCGCGCGGTTTCCAATATGCGCGATGAAGGTTATGACGTTTCGCATATTCATCTGCGCTATATCTGGCCGCTGCCACGCAATCTTGGTGATCTGCTGCGTTCCTATGATCAGGTGCTGATCGCGGAGATGAACACGGGACAGTTAAAGACATTGCTGCGCTCTGAATATCTGGTGCCGGCCGAAGGCCTGAACAAGGTGTCGGGCCAGCCGCTGATGATCAGCGAAGTGGAAGACGCCATCCGTACGCGTCTGGCCACTGCAAAAGCCGCTGAGTAAATAACGATATAATTTGGATTAAGGGACAAGTGATATGAACGCCCCCACAAAACTGACGCCCGATGATTTCGCCACCGACCAGGAAGTGCGCTGGTGCCCGGGTTGTGGTGACTACGCCATCCTGAAGGCGGTGCACAAGACCTTGCCCGAGCTGGGCGCGACCCGGGAAAACACGGTGTTCGTATCGGGCATCGGCTGCGCGGCGCGCTTTCCCTATTACATCAACACTTATGGCTTTCACACTATTCACGGGCGCGCGGCGGCCGTCGCCACGGGCGTCAAGCTGGCCAACCCGGAATTGAATGTATGGGTGGTCGGTGGCGACGGGGATTCGCTGAGCATTGGCGGCAATCATCTGTTCCATCTGCTGCGCCGCAATGTCAATGTGCAGTATCTGATGTTCAACAATGAAATCTATGGTCTGACCAAGGGACAGTTTTCGCCCACCTCACGCATTGGCACTCGCTCGCCCTCAACGCCGCAAGGCTCGGTTGATCGGCCTGCCAACGGGCTGCGTTTTGCACTTGGTGCGGGCGCGCGTTTTGTTGGCCGCGCCATCGACATTCAGCAGGTTAATCTGGGCGCGCTGCTGAAACGTGCTCATGCGCACAAGGGCGCATCGTTTGTTGAAATTCTGCAAAATTGCATCGTCTATAATGATGATGTGTTCGCCCATATCACCGACAAGAAAGTGGCTGCCGACGCGCAAATCCTGGTTGAAGACGGTAAACCCCTGCTGTTTGGCAAAGACAAGAGCAAAGGCTTGGTGCTTAACACCAAAACGCTGGCGGTAGAAGTCGTGACACTTGGCGAAAATGGCGTTGGCCTGGATGACATTCTGGTGCATGACGAAAAGAACCGGGTGCTGGGCGGACTCCTCGCGGATATGGAGCCGCCCTTTCCGGTTGCTCTTGGCGTGATTTACTGCGATCCTGCCGAAAGCTATGAGGCGTCGGCTTACGCGCAAATCGCGATTGAGAAATCCAAAAACCCGAAGCCCGATATTAACAAGCTGCTGCGCTCTGGCAATGTGTGGACGGTTGAGTAAAGCAGTCCCACAAGCATAATTTGTGTGATCTAGATCACGCCCTGATCTTTCAGGCTTGCGACCTCGGCCTCTGACAGGCCGAGCATTTCGGCATACACTTCCACATTGTGCTCGCCCAGGCTGGGATGTGGGCCACCCATCATCTGCGGCGTGCCGTGAAAACGCAGCGGGCTGTTTGGAATAACGATGCGTCCCATGGTGGGATGATCGATCCATTGCAGCATGCCGCGCTCGTGCATGCCCACATCATTGACCACTTCGTTCAAATCGCGGACCGGGGCGGATGGAATGCGGTGGCGCTTGGTAATCTCGAAAATGTCCGCCTTGGGCAGCGTCTGCGACCAGCCGATAACCACCTCATCCGTCGCCACCAGATTACGCACCCGCGCCGCATTTTTCTCAAACCGTTCGTCGCCGCGCAGATCTTCGCGCCCCATGGCGGTCAGCAGATTCTGCCAATGCTGTTCGGTCACGCAGATGATGGCGATATGCCCGTCGCTGGCCGGATACACATTATAGGGCGTGATCGCCAGCCCCGCATGCTGGTTGCCGGTGCGCGGCGGCAATGCCCCTCCCGAGCCATGCCACATACCCAGGCTGGACGCCAGTGTCGGATAAATCGTTTCCTGCATTGCCACTTCCACCAGCCGCCCCTGCCCGGTGCGTTCACGCTCAAACAGCGCCGTGACAATGCCTGCATACAGATGCGTGCCGGAAACAAAATCCGCCACCGCCGGGCCCGCTTTCACAGGCGGCCCATCGGGAAATCCCGTAACGCTCATAATGCCCGACACCGCCTGCACGGTCAGGTCCATCGCCAGACTGTCACGGTCGGGTCCGCTTAATCCAAAGCCGCTGCCCGAAGCGTAAATCAGCCGCGGATTTTCCCGCATCAGCACATCCGCGCCCACCCCCAGTTTGTCCAGCACCCCGGGGGCATAATTTTCGATCAGCACATCGCCTTTTTTACAGAGCGCGATCAGCATTTCCTTGCCCCTGGCGGACTTCAGGTTGAGGGTTATATCGCGCTTGTTGGCGTTCAGCATGGCGAACGGCAGCACCGCGCCGCCGCCCACCCGCTCGCGCGCGCGCAAGGGCTCGCCCGTAACAGGTTCAACCTTGATCACGTTGGCCCCGGCCTTGGCCATCAGCAAGGTAGCATAGGGCCCCTGATAGACCTGCCCCAGATCAATGACCGTAATGCCGTCCAACGGCTGTGGCCGGTGCGTCATTCAAATATTCCGTTCACAGATGATCAATGAAATGCGCCGCCGATTATATCGCGCGCAATCACCAGACGTTGCACCTCGCTTGGCCCTTCGCCGATACGGCGGATACGCATTTCGCGGTACCAGCGTTCAAACGGAAAGTCCTTGGTCATGCCATAGCCGCCAAAAATCTGCATGGCGCGGTCGACCACGCGGCCGCCCGCCTCGCTGCCCACCAGTTTCGCCATCGCCGCCTCGGTACGGAACTCTTCGCCCCTATCCGCCTTTTGCGCCGCATCCAGGCACAGATAGCGCGCGGTGCGGATGTCCAGTTCGTTGTCGACGATCATCCATTGTATGGATTGGCGCGAGGCCAGCGGCCCGCCGAACGTATTGCGGATTTTGCAATATTCAATGGCCATTTCCTGCGCCTTCATGGCAACGCCGACACAGCCCGCCGCATAGGGAATGCGCTGGCGCGTCAGCCGGTCATTGGCAATGGCGAAGCCCTTGTTTACCTCACCCAGAATATTGCTGTGCGGCACCCGCAGATTTTCGATCTGAATTTCCGTGGCGTAGCGCGTGGAACGCAGCGTGTGCACCACCCGGCGCACATAAAAGCCCGGAGAATCCGCATCGACAATAAAACAGGTAACCCCGCCGCGTCCTTTATCCGTATCGGTGCGCGCGAACAGCAGGCCGAAATCGGCGCGATCCGCGCCGCTGATAAAAATCTTCGCGCCGTTCAACACCCAGTCATCACCATCGCGCACCGCGCGGGTTTGAATGGCGCGCGCCGGATCCGATCCACCCGATGGTTCGGTCAGTCCAAAGAACGTGCTCTTTTCCCCACGCAGGGTGGGGTACAGATATTTCTCTTTCTGCGCATCGGTCGCCTCGAACAGCTGCGCCAGGCCCGCGCCGCCAAACACCCCATAGGCCGGATTATACAGGCCCGCACGATGCTGCGTCATCTCCATCGCCATCAGTGTTTGCGTCGTGGTGTCCAGATCAGGCCCGCCAAATTCCGGCGGAATGCCCAGCCCGTAAAAGCCCATATCGGTTATCTTGGCGACCAGCCGCGCCTTGTCTTCCGGCTCCAGATCGCCCGCGTCCGGGTCAAGCTTTTCCTCCAGCGGCAGGATTTCCTCGCGCATGAATTTGCGCACTGTATCCACGATGATGCGTTGTTCATCGGTCAGTTGATAGTCCATGTCGTTTCCCCGGCTATTCTTATGTATGAAAGATGTTTTAGGCTGGCGTCAGCCGCCCAAGCTTGTGCTTCAACTCGCGGCGGTTGCGCTCCGGCAACTCACCATGATCAGCGACATGCAGCATCAGCAGTTCTTCGTGACGGCTGAGATATTGCATGTTCACCTCATAGCGGAACAATGCGGGCTTGCCGCCGCGCGCGTCCATTTCGCGTTTCAGTTCACTGTTAAGGCCAAACAGGCTTCGCCCGCCCGCATAGCCGATATAATAAATCGAGCCGTCCGGTTCAGCCAGGTGATACACACCAAGATAGGCGTGCACGTCCTTCAGGCTCTCCGGCGTCAATGGCTGGAAGGGTTTGGTGATGCGAATGCCCATATCCGTTCCCCCTTACCGGCCAACAAACTTGGCGGGACGTTTTTCCAGACGCGCCTTGACGCCTTCCTTGCCGTCTTCGCTGACGCCACACTGGGTGACCAGCGCATCGATATCTTTGTGGTAGATGCCATCGCGGAAGCACATTTCACGCACGATCAGCGCCTTCATTGCCTTGAGCGACAGCGGCGCATTGGCGGCCAACCGGTCGATCAGCTTTTGCGCCTCTTCTTCGAGTTTTTCCGGCGGCGCGACGCGAGCGATGAAGCCCATATCGTACATATGGCTGGAGGGAAACGGATCCCCCAGCAGCAGAAATTCCCGCGTCTTCACCGGCCCGGCCACTTCCAACAGCTTTTTCGCCAGGAACCATGTCGGCGCCAGCCCGATCTGCGCCAGCGACATGCCAAAACGCGCGGTGCTGCTGGCGATCACAATATCGCAATGCAGTGCCAGCTCATTGCCGCCCGCAATCGCATCGCCCTGCACAACGCCCAGCACCGGCAGGGAATAGGTTTCAATGGCGTACAGCATTTTCTCGATGGGGCTGACGCCTGCATTCGTACCGTCACGGGCCTTCAGGTCCATGCCCGCGCAAAAAACCGGCCCTTCGGCGCGGATCACGGTCAACCGTTCTTCCGCTGGCGGTGTTACCGAAAACGCGTCCTCCAACTCCTGCAACATTTCCCTGTTCAGGGCATTGCGCTGCTCGCCGCGTGTCAATGTTACGGTGCGCACGGCGCCCGCGCTTTCTACTCTAATGAACTGCATACTTAGCTCCCCTGCCTGTTTTCTTATTTCCCTAAATCATATAGCCGATTGTGCCATCTACCTATATGATTTCGCCAACATTAATTATGACAGCGGGGAAACATTATATGGATACGGTTGGACTGGGCATGTGCTGGGAAGATTTGCCCGTGGGATATAAATTCCGCACGATCGGGCGCACCATCACAGAGGCCGATCTTGTCGGCTTTATCAATGTGACCGGCATGGTCGAGGTGCTGTTCACCGATGTCGAATATGCGGCGAAATATGGCCCAAAAGGCGGGCGTCTGGTGCCCGGTGCGCTGGCATACTGCATCTGCGAAGGGTTGCTCGTGCAGGCCACGTTGCAGCGCACAGGGCTGGCGTTTTTGACCATGGAGTTTGATGTAAAGGGGCCAACCTTCGTTGGCGACACGGTACATGTGGAGGTCGAGGTGCTGGAATCCCGCCCCACTTCAAAAGACCCGAATCGGGGATTGGTCCGTACACGGAATAATATCATCAAGCAGACAGGTGAAACCGTAATCACCTACACGCCAATGCGTCTGGCCGCCGGCCGCGCCATGCGCGATGCGCATTAGGGAAAAAACCATGCAACAATATGGCCTCAGTGAAGAACAAAATCTATTACGCGATATGGTGCGCAAATTTGCGCTGGAAAAAGTCGCCATGCGGGCGCAGGAAATTGATGCGACCGCAGACTATCCCCAGGACATGTTTGAAGCGCTGCGGGAACTTGGACTGTTTGCGTTGCCGTTTCCCGAAGAATATGGCGGCACGAACTCGATCCTGTCGTCGTGCATCGCGGTCGAGGAGCTGGGCCGCATCTGCTATAACACAGCATATCTTCTGATTGTGCAGTGGGTGCCGTTTGGCGCCATTCTCTATGGTGGCAACGCAGAGCAAAAGGCGCGTTTTTTACCGGGGCTGGCCACCGGCGCGTTACGTGCGGCGATTTCCATTACCGAACCGGGCGCCGGCTCTGACGTTGCGGGCATCACTACCCGCGCGGTCAAGTCTGACGGCGGTTACATCCTGAACGGAAACAAGATTTTTTCCACCAATTCCGCCATCGCCGACTTCGTTATCTGCGCGGCCAAGACCGATCCCACCAAACGTCATGGCGGCATCAGCGTTTTCATTCTTGAAAAAGGCATGAAGGGGTTCACGATCGGCAGGGGCGAACACAAGCTGGGCTCGCGCGGCGTACCTTCTTCCGCGATCCATCTGGAGGACTGCTTCGTGCCCGACGCCAACCGGCTTGGCCCGGAAGGCGAGGGCTTTCTGCTGGTCATGGAAGCGTTCAACAAAAGCCGCCCGATCATCGGCGCGCGCGGCGTCGGCCTGGCGCAGGGCGCCATTGATCTGGCGGTTGACTATGTGCGTGAGCGCAGGGCGTTTGGCCAATCGGTCGCTGAATTTCAGGGCGTACAATGGATGCTGGCGGATATGGCGATGCAAACCGAGGCGGCGCGCCATCTCGTGTACAAATCGGCGGCGGTGGTAGATGGCGGGGCCACCGGCAAGGAGCTGGCCCCTATCGCCGCCATGGCGAAATGCTTCGCCACTGATGTGGCGATGAAAGTGGCCACCGACGCGCTGCAATTATTCGGCTCTGCTGGCATTTCGACCGACAACCGGATTGAGCAATATTTCCGCGACGCCAAGGTGTTGCAAATTATTGAAGGCACCAACCAGATTCAGCGTAACATCATAGGTAAACACGTCGTAAAAACCTATTGATACAAAAAAAGGGGGGTAAACATGTCGACACGGGAAGAATTAGTCGCGCGGGCGCGCGCAATGGTACCCATGTTACGCGAGCGCGGCATGGAGGCGGAGAAACTGCGCCGCTGTCCGGACGCCACGGTGCAGGCGTTTCGGGACGCCGGATTTTTCAAAATTCTGCATCCGAAAAAATATGGCGGGTATGAATTGCCGCCGTCGGTATTTTTTGAAGTCTGCCTGGAAATCGCGCGCGGCTGCGGTTCGGCGGCCTGGGTGCTGGGCATTGTGGGCGTGCATAACTGGCAGTTGCCATTGTTCGATCCCCGCGCCGCGGAAGATGTGTGGAAAGACGATCCCGATGTTCTGATCTCGTCGTCCTACGCACCGACAGGCAAGGCCGAAGCGGTGGCCGGCGGATATCAGGTTAAGGGGCGCTGGTCATTTTCCACAGGGTGCGATCACTGCAAATGGGTGTTCCTGGGGGCGACGGTCACGCATTCGAATGGCAGCAATGATCTGCTTACTTTCCTGATCCCGATCGGGGATTACCGCATTGATGATAACTGGCACGTATCAGGTCTGTCGGGTTCCGGCAGCAAGGATATCGTAGTGGACGACGCCTTCGTCCCGGCGCACCGCACCCATTCCATGGTGGGGGCTTTCCGTATCCAGAACCCCGGCGCGGAGGCGTTTCCCGGCCCACTTTACAAATACCCGTTCGGGCAGGTGTTCGCCAATGCCCTGGCGGCGCCCCCCATCGGGGCCGCAATGGGCATGATCGAAGTATTTTGTGAACAGACTAAAGTGCGCAACAACGCGCTGGGAATAATCGCAGGCGGTGGTTCGTATACGAAGGATCCATCAATGCAGATGCGTGTGGCCGAGGCCGACTCCATGCTGCGCGGCGCACAACTGCGCCTGCTGGATAATTTCGGTCAGATGGCCGCAATTATCGCGAAAAGTGGATCTTTACCGATAGAACTCAGGGCGCAGGCGCGCTGGGATGCGGCCTATTCATCGGTGGTCGGAATGCGCGCGGCGGACCTGATCATGGAAGCCGCAGGCGGGCGGGCGCTTCAGACAAGTAACTATCTGCAACGCGCCTTTCGTGATGTTCACGCCATGCGCGCGCATGGGGCTAACACACCGGAACCACCGGGCAGAAATTTTGGCGGCATCCGGCTGGGCCTGGAGAACGCAGAACTTTTCCTCTAAAGCCATGATGCGTTTAAGTTAAACCGTATGTGCCTTCCATTGCTGCCATTACCCGGTTTATCCGGGGAAGGACATGTGAGCATAGATACGCGTCAACCTGAAACCATCATGCTGTGGGCCGACATTCCCGAATCGGTCAAATCACGCCGTCATTTTCAACTGGCGGGCATCTAGTCTGCAACCCGGAGTCTATACGTAGACTCGTCGGAAGAACGACATTACATGTTATAATATAGCGTACAACTTACTTTATTAAGCATAAATCTGCCGTTAACCCTATAGGCTCTACTATAGATGACAGTTAGTGTGTCACATAATATCCAATCTAGGGTCTAATACCGGAATAACGCCATTGTACCATGCGGTACAGCCCCTAGATCTATTGCAATGTTCTATTAGCCTATGGGGTGCGGACGGTGAGTCGTTCTTCGTTTTCAAAATTTCTTGGCAACATTACCGGTGCGGCGGCGTTGGAACTTGCATTGGTGACACCATTGCTGGCGGCGCTCACTATCGGTTTGACAGATACCGGCATGGCAATTTCGCAGCGAATGCAGCTAATTAATGCGGCGCAACAAGGTGTTCAATATGGACAATTACGAAATCCGGTTGATGGCGACGTATCTACAATCATCGCCGCGGTCGGTCCGGGAGAAGATGGGAACGCGCGCGCGGTCAACGTCACGCTTTACTGCGAGTGCGTTTCAGGTACGCAGGTAGCGTGCTCCACCACATGTCCAGGAGGCGGGGAACTGCGCCGCTATCTGGACGTGACAGTCAACGAAAATTACAACACCATTTTTCCATATCCTGTGGCCGGGTCGGTTATTCCGCTGGCGGCGCATGCCGTGGTCAGGTTGCAATAGTGACAAAGCCCGGAAACCATCGCCGCGACCGTAACCTGCTACCGCGTTTTCGTAACGACAATTCAGGAGCAACCGCAGTTGAATTCGCAATGACTGCGCCCATTTTTCTGACTTTTCTTTATGGCTTGCTGGAGGTCGGCCGTGCACTGATTACACAGGGCATGCTGACGTATGCGGTTCAACAGGGGGCACGCTTTGCGGCCGTCAACTTCGACAGCACGACGGAGCAAATTCAGACCGTTGTCATCGATAGTTTTGTTGGCATCGACCCCAGTCCAACCTCGCTGACAGTAACCCCAACCCTAAACGCGGATGGCACGAACACCATTCAGTTGACTGCGAATTATAACTTCCAATCGTTGGTGCCAATACTGGGGGTGGCACCTATTACGCTCAACGCCTCATCTTCGTCTTGGAGATAAACTAAAAAGGACACCACCCATGCCATCCAGTCAGACCATCACCAAAGTGCTCCGGCAATTCGGCGTGTTTTACTCAGACAAGCGCGGTGTAAGCGCCGTCCTGCTGGCGCTGATAATGCCGGCTCTTATTGGATTTGTGGGTCTGGGTATCGATGCCGCCATGTGGTACAGCCGCAAAAACGAGATACAGTCGGCCGCCGATTCCGCCGCTATTTCGGCGGCGCTCACATATCTCGCGAACAATGATGAAGGCGCCGCCGTACAAATGGGAGCATCTGATGCAGCGCGAAGCGGCTTCGACAGCGGTAATGGAACTGTAAATGTAAATATCGGAGACGGAGGTGCCGCCGAGGTCCTTCTGTCCGAGCCACAGCCCATGTTTTTCAGTTCAATTTTTCTAAGTCAGCCAGTTACCGTCAGCGCGCGCGCCGTGGCGAGCCCGCTGACAACTTCTGACAGCACGGGCACATATTGCATGCTTGGACTTGATACCAGCCTCGACAATGTAGTCGAATTCATTGGCAGTTCTCAGGCCCAAATCAAGTGCGGCGTCGCTTCAAACTCTAATAGCAGCAGCTCGTTATACTTGAACGGCAATGCGCAGCTTCAGATTGACCCGGGCGACCTTAGCGTTAAAGGCCAAATTACAAAGCAGGGCAGTGCGCAGCTAAACACCGTCAACCCACCCCTTTTGGGTGGCGGCGGAAAGGACCCCTATACGGAACTGACAGTACCTTCCGGTGTATGTGACCACAACAACTTCACGGTAAACAACCGGTCAAATCAGACGCTGAATCCGGGACGTTATTGTAATGGGCTGAAATTGAGGAATGCGTCAAACGTCACGTTTAGTCCTGGAATTTACATAATCGACGGTGGGGAATTCGCATCTTCCCTCAGCACATCCGCTCAAGGCAACGGCGTGACGTTTATTCTGACAGGTTCTGGAACTAACTACGCCACCCTTCATTTTTCAGGCAGCAGTCAAATGACTTTCACTGCGCCAGGTTCTGGCGCCTATAAGGGCGTGCTCTTCTATCAGGACCGCAATTCTCCATCGTTTATCGGGGGAAGCCAGAACCTCATCAAGAATCAGCTTGTCGGCAATACGCATGTCTACTTCTCTGGCGCAATGTATTTTCCCGCGCAGGAACTTAGCTACGCAGGTAGCGCCCAATTGCAATCCGATACTAGTTGCCTGCAGATTATCGCGCGCAAGATCACTTTCCTGGGCGATTCCCAGATTCAGTCGGAGCTGTGTGAGGGCGCACAGGCAGGCGACGTCAGCCCAATATTCCGCGAAACGCAGATGGTGCGGTTGGTCGAATAATGGCGTCCTACCCCATTTTCGGATCCTGTTGAGCAGCCAGTTTCAACGAGGTTGATAAGGTTTCCTTGTTCCAGCGCAGCGATCGATCAGAGGGATCACCAGATGATTCCATTTGATTGAAAGCTGTACTGGAATATTCTGGGCACCATCTTGATCTTGTAGCAGGAGAGAGCAATGGGGGAGGTTACCGGGATAGCGCGGCGCGAAAGGCCACGCGCACCGATGCAGCTACTGAATCAGTCCGAAATTACGGTCGCCTCGGGCCTGACTGGCGATTTTCGCGGCGCCGTGCGGGGCCGTCAGGTCACGGTGCTAACGCAAGAGGGCTGGAATGCGGCCTGCGCCGATCTGGGAGACGACTTGCCCTGGATCACCCGGCGCGCCAATCTGCTGGTGCGCGGCGTTGATCTGACCGGACGCGTCGGCGCGCGTTTGAAAGTCGGGGACGCCGTGCTGGTGATCACCGATGAATGCGATCCGTGTTCAGTAATGGAAAAGGCGCGAAAGGGTTTGCGCAAAGCCCTGATACCGGCTTGGCGTGCAGGGGCCACATGCCGGGTCGCGCGCGCCGGGTTGGTGCGCATAGGCGACACAGCCGAACTGCAAGATTTATAAGCAGTGGTAAAATCGCCCGTTTAAACGGGTTGAGGGGAAAAAACTGCCTCCCAAAACACCGCCCGCCTCCAATAACTATAATATAAATCAACACCTTAACGGCGCTCTATACTGGCACGGGGTTTGCTATGATAGGATCAGTTCATAACGAATTGCGAGCACTCAAATGGTTTCGACCCAGGATCTTTACGCCACTGCAAAATATCTGGTTGCCCGTGATGGGGCCCCTGCCACCCTGGCTTTTGCGTCTAACGGTTTGCAGGCGATGATCGACGCCGGTCAGCAGGCGCTGATTCCAGATTGGCAGGCGCTCTATGCGCTTGTTGAAGACGTGGCTCAAGGGCGGCTAGCGGGGCGCACGGCCACCATTCACTAAATCGGGACTATTCAGCCGGAAGAGCTAATTTCTCCGCTCTTTCCGCCCGCTGCTTCGCCGGGGCGGCGTTAATTACACCCAGCCGCATGCCCACCCGGCTGATCGCCGCAATGGCGCAATCAATTTGTTCATCCGTATGCAACGCATTAACGCTGGATCGCAGCAGGGCCATGCTCGCCGGCGTGGCGGGAGGCAGCGCAAGATTCAGATAAATGCCCTCATCCAGCAGTTGCTTCCAGAAAGTCACAGCAGTATCGCGGTCCGGCATTTTTACTGCAACGACCGGATTGGGTTGCGGACCAAGCGCAAAACCGGCCTTTTTCAGTCCGTCATACAGCCGTTGTCCGTTAGTGCGTACGCGCGCGCCAAGCGAGCCATCGCGCTGAATACGGGTTAGCGCCGCCGAAACCGTCGCCACAATCGATGGCGGGAGCGAAGCAGTAAACATGTAGGGCCGGGCGGCTACCCGCAGAATATCAAAACCTTCAAGGTCCGACACAGCAAATCCCCCAACCGCGCCAAGGCTTTTGCTGAACGTGCCAACGACAAAATCAACGTCTGCTTCAACATCAGCGGCTTCGCACAGACCCCTGCCACGCGCCCCGAGAACGCCCATGGAATGAGCTTCATCAACGATCAGATAGGATCCGGTTTCACGCTTCACCGCTGCGATTTCGCGCAGTGGCGCTGTGTCGCCCAGCATACTGTATATGCCTTCGGTAACAATAATCCGGCAGCCTGGCCTATCCTTTAACCGGCCAATCCGGCGCGCCAGATCATCCGCATCATTATGCCGGAAACGAATAATTTCAGCGCTGCTCAAACGGCATGCATCATAGATCGACGCATGGCTGTCGGCATCGATAAATAAATGGTCATCACGCCCGGCCAGTGCGGAGATAAGTCCCAAATTGGCCTGATAACCCGTGGAGAACACCATGGCCGAACGTTTGCCATAAAATTGCGCTAGCTGTTGTTCCAGCGACGCGTGACCGGCATAGGTGCCATTGGCGATACGCGATCCGGTGGTGCCGGTGCCGGACCGCCGCAGCATCTGCACCCCCGCCTCAATACAATCCGCATCAAAGGTTAAACCGAGATAATTACTCGTGCCGAACAACAATACGCGCCGGCCGCCAACAAACCCTTCCACGGGTGACCTGATTTCATCAAAGCGCACGTCCAGAGGATTCTGACCTGTTTGCGAAAGGCCGGCGAGGGTTTTCTGGATATCCTCAAACTTCGCAAAAATTGACATCAGGCAGCATCTCTCACAAGCACTTCTACAGCTTTGCTCAGATCACGAATTGTTTCCACGTCTGCAATCTGGTCAAGCGGAATAAGAATATCAAAGCGCTCCTCCAGCTCCATCACAAAATCCATTATGGCCACGGAATCAAGCCCAAGATCACGCGCAATCCGGGTTTTATCGGAAACTGGAACCCCTGCCGGAATCATTGCGCCAAGCACTTCAATAATCTGCGCCCTGATCGCTTCCTGTCTCTGCGTCAATTTCCCCCACCCCGTGATCGGATGCACTTCACGCTACGGCCCCCGCTTCTTAACATATCCATTACAAACTCTTAAATGGAGCGTAATGAACTTCTGCGAACAGTTGATATAGCCGATTTGACTATTTTTTCGAGTATTTTTTACGCTTCGTCAATCTGGCTTGTCATATTTTACCCAATTGATAGCCATCCGTGGGCTCTATACCATTGAATAGTCTCCGAGAAGCCACAGTTTATATCGATTTTGGGCTGCCAAAGCATCTCGGGGGGGTGACGATTCTGTGGAGAGGACCAATCCGGGTGTAGAATTTCCCGCGCTTTATCTATGGTTAACATGGCTGGAGACAGGCCGAACCACCCCCCGGCCGTACCCAGGGCCCCCGCGAATCGCACAGTCCATGCTGGTAGGGGCAGTTTGACCGTCCGCGTCCCCAATACCCTTGCTGCGGCCTCTGAGATTTCCTCCCATAGATAACCATCATGGCGCGCGTCCGATATTTCATATAGGCCGCCTGCAGGGCTATTCGTACAAAGTGCTGCGACAGCCTCCGCAACATCATTTGCATGAACAAGACTGACCCGCGCATCGCCATTTCCCGGCCTGAGCGCGATGCCGTAGCTTACCGCCTTCAGCACCATCAACGTTTCTATGTCCCATGGTCCGTACACGGCGCCCGGGCGAATGATCGTCCATTGGTGTTTGGGGCCAAGAGAGGTGCGCACAACCTCCTCGGCGGCGCGCTTTGTCGCCGCATAGGGTGACAAATGCGCTTCGCGCGCCGCCATGGATGAGACCAACAACAGGCGTGACCGCGTAACGCCTGCGTTAATCGCTGCAACCAGGTTGGCCGTTCCCTGAACATTCACCGCCTGAAAGGCGCGCGCATCCCGCGCCTTGATTAGGCCTGCCGCATGTACAACCCAGTCGGCGTTGTGCACCAATGCACAAAGGGCGCCGTCATCCGAAAGATCTCCGGGGATGGCTTCAAACTCTAAATCTGAAAATTGTTCGTGTACGGGATAATGCCGCGCCAGAATGCGTACGCGCCACCCCTGCTGTATCAGTGTACGGACAATGTAACGGCCCAAAAATCCGGTTGCGCCGGTGACCGCAACCAGTCCCTTCATGGTTTATGCCTGGTGGAGTAAGGTTAGATCGGAAGTGCTGCCATTGTTAAGGCCTGCCTTAACGGATACTTCACCCGCCAGGTATAGCTCGCGGGCCTGCGTGCGGCTCAGTTTGCCAGACGATGTTTGCGGCAGGCTGTGGGGCGCCACCAGCATTACTTCGCAATCCAGCCCCGCCTTGGCGCGGATTGTTTCGATAATCGCCTGACGTAACCCCTCCCGGTCGATCTCACTCGTTTTGCGGCAATGCGCCAGCAGAACCACACGTTCGGCAGCTGCCTCATCAACCGAGAATGCCGCGACATCGCCGCTACGCAAACCGTCCACTTCGTGTTCCACCGCCCATTCCAGATCCTGCGGCCATACATTGCGCCCATTGACCAGAATAAGATCCTTGCTACGGCCGGTAATAACCAACGCCCCGCCGCTCAGATAACCAAGATCGCCCGTATCAAGCCAGCCATCTGCTGACAATGCCCGGGACGTCTCTTCCTGATTTCCGAAATATTCCCGCATCAGGCTTGGCCCGCGCACCATTACGCGTCCTGCCTGGCGCTCCCCAAGCACGTTGCCGGCGGGATCGCGAATTTCCAAGTCATGGCCAGGCAGCACCGGACCGCAAAATACAAAATTGCGGCTTCGCTTCGAACCGTTGCCGTTCCCGTTGGATTTAACAGACGTTGCGATAGCCGAAGTTTCAAGTTGATCAAGGTCGATATTATCGGTCTCAATACCCGTTGCAAGCGGCGCGAAACTGATGGCAAGGGTGGCCTCCGCCATGCCATAGCTGGCGACGAAGGCTTGTCTGCGAAATCCGCTGTGTGCAAAACTTTCGGCGAAATGCGACATCACTGAATCGCGGATCATATCGCCGCCAATGCCCGCCACGCGCCAGCGTGACAAATCCAGATTTGCCGGGCGCGCACCACTTGCGCCACGTCGCGCACATAAATCATATCCAAAGGAGGGGCTGAACGACAACGTACCGCCATTACGTGAAATCAGCGTCGGCCATACCAGCGGCCTGCGGGCAAACTCTCTGGTCGACACATAATCAACAGACATTTGCGTCGCGACCGGCACCAGCAAAAAGCCAACCAATCCCATATCATGATAAAATGGCAGCCACGACACACAGCGGTCACTGGCAACAATCTTCAACCCATGCGCGGTTATAGCGCGGCAATTACTCAGTAACGCCTTCTGCGTGACCGCTACCCCAAGCGGAAAACGTGTGCTGCCGGAAGAATATTGTAGATATGAAAGCTGATCTGGCGTGACATCGGGCAGCAAAGCACCATCATCCGCATACAAATCAAATACTTCCAGGGCGCCAACGGCTTTAAGCGCCAGTCCATTTGTTGCCTCCAGGGTCATCTCCCGCAGCGCCTCGGGACACAGCGCCGCGCTCGCGCCGGCACTTTCGATCATTCTGCGAATATGGCTGATATAACCCGCTTTACCCCCAAAGGCCATCGGTAGCGGCATCGGAACCGGCACAAGACCGGCATATTGGCAGGCGAAAAATGCGCGGGCAAAATTTCCATCCGTTTCGGCGATTATCGCTACACGTTCACCAGCATCCAATCCTGCATTACGCATCCGCCGTGCGAGGCTTTGCGCTTGACCGCGCAAATCGCTATAGTTCAGCGCCTCCAGAAGATCGCCCTTGCCGGAGTAGAAATTGAGTCCAGCCTGCCCCTGCGCAGCATAATCCAGTGCTTGCGTCAAAGTGGCGAAATCGGCCGGACGATAAATGCCTCCGCCAGAACTGGCGGACGGTGCTTCCTTCATACTGTTTTCTCTCCGTGCCCGAGGAAAATTCGGAGCTTACATAACGAATCCGACATGCATTTTTACGCTGTCACGGCGTGCTGGCGAAGCCATTTTTCTACGACGGTAACCTGACCAGCAAGGTTCGTCAGCGATGCAATCAGCAAAGCAAGTCCCGCACCCACCAACCCCAGCCAAGAACATAAATAGAACATCAAGATCATATACAACGCGGTCGTCACCGCCCGCACCTGTAATGCGACCCCCGCCTGCCCGCAAGATATCAGCATCGGCTCCAGTGGAAAAGACCCCAGGCGGATCGCCGCGGCAATGCCCAACACTACCATGACGCCGTAAGCAGGCGTAAAATTTGGCCCGGCAACGATCAGCAGCAACCACGGCCCGGCAACGATCAGAATGCCAGCGAGCGCACTTGCCCCCACGCCGGCAAGCAGGGCTGACCGCAGCATAAAACGGCGCATCTCGGCCATCGCGTTACGTGCGGCAAGCCGGGCCAATTCGGGATAGATGGTTGGCGTCAATAGCTTAACTGGGGCGGTAAGTGCCTCGGTTAATTGCCGGGCAACCCGATACAACCCCGCCGAAGGCGCACCAAGCAGCGCACCCACTATAAGGGTGCCAAAATGGGTAAGAACAAGCTGCAGGGTGGTGTTAAGATTGGCAAACCACACAAAACCCCACACCGTGCGATCCGGCGTCCAGGGTGCGGGCGAGGAGACGGCCTGTTCTGGTTGTGGGGCGAACACCCCCTGACGGCGCAATTCGCGCACGCCCATGCCTATTAATACCAGACAAGGTATAATTGCTGCGATTACCCAGGTCACCAAATAGGCTTCCAGCCCCGCGCCATAATAAAATGCCACGGCGGCCCCCAGAAACTTGATCAGCGCGCCAAGGCTGCTTTGTATGGCGGCCAGATCAAAGCGATTAAATAGCCGCAACACTCCTGTGGTCGTCGCAATATCAAAAAATATTACGGAAAACACATAATAAGTGGCCAATTCGGCGGTATGGGGCGACCAGTCAAACACATATTGCGCCACCGGGATGCCAAGAAGGGCCACCCCTAGCCCGGCTGCGGCCCCAATGACATCCAGCCGCACTGAAAAGCGCAGTATTTTCTGCAAATCACCGATACGCCGGTCATTCCACGCAGGAGTGCCGTAGGTCAGCACAGCCTGCCAGGACTGAAATTTGGTAATATCGCCAACTGCCTGCGTATAGGTGTGGATCAGAATTAATGTCCCGAACGCCTCAAGGCTCAGGCCCCGGGCCGCCAGCGCAAGATAGCCAACGCTGAAAACCGCGTTTACGGCCTTGCCCCCCAACAGCATCGACGCATTGCTTATCAGACGCCGCAACAGCGCATCCGCAGTCCAGCTTCGCCAGGCGGGCCCGAAACCAGCGCCAAACCGCCGAACGCCCTTTTCGCTATCGTCCTGCGGCATTGCGCTCAAACTACCCTATACATTTTCTGGTATTTACTCCTGTCCTATACCGTAGCGTGCTGACAGCAGGCAAACATTACATAATTGTTATTTCGGCTCGAATCTGGCCATGCTAAACAGATCATGGACGCGCGGCGTGAATCGCGCGATATACGGGGTTTCATGAAAGCTATTATCTTAAGCGCGGGTCAGGGACGGCGGTTATTGCCCTATACGGCGAATGCGCCAAAATGCCTGGTGCCAATATGTGGACGCCCGCTTCTGGAATGGCAATTACGTAGCCTGCATATGTGCGGCATTGCCGAGGCCGTGATCGTCACCGGCTTCATGTCGGAAGCGGTGGATAGTTTTGCCACACAGCTGAAATTACCGGGCCTCCATGTCCGCACACTGTTTAATCCGTTTTTTGCGGTGGCGGACAATCTGGCAAGCCTGTATCTGGCCACCGGTGAATTGTGCGGTGGCGGCATTATTCTCAACGGCGATACGCTGTTCGAACCAGCCGTCCTGACCAGGCTGTTGTCCGAAGCGGCGGCGCCTGTAAATGTTACGATTGACCACAAACCCCGCTATGATGACGATGACATGAAAGTGCAGATTGATGGCCTGCGCCTGTGTGCAATCGGCAAGACATTGTCCGCGCTTGAGACCGACGGGGAGTCTATCGGGATGTTGCGCCTTTCGCCAGAAGGCGCGGGCATGATGAAATGCGCGATGGAAACTGTCTTGCGGGATACGGATGGTTTCCGGCGCTGGTATTTGTCCGCGGTCGACCGGCTGGCGAAGGAGGATTTTGGCACCGTCGCCACAGTGTCGATTGAAGGGCTTGGCTGGTGTGAAGTTGATTGCCCGGCCGATATGACGCGCGCCGAATCCCTGGTGCGGGGATTTACCGCCCTGCAGGAAAGTCCGAAAGCCGCGTCGGCTTAACAGGTTGCTCTACGCCCTAAAATCCGGGTGACCAGCGCCAGGTCGGCGGGCTTGTCCACATCGATCGCTGCTTCCGCGAAGGGCAATCGCACCACTGAAAGTGTCGCCCCGCAACGCTTGCCAAGCTCGTGTAACGCGTGCACTGAATCAAGCCGTCCCGCAATGAAACGCAAAATGGTCACAAGGCCCAGCGCCGCCATCAGGCGCAGCGGACGTTTGCGGTTGGCCTCCACATGCCGCCAGAACGCCACCACACTGGCGGCGTTCGGGGTCCGCAACAAAAACAGGTTCGCTCCGCTGAATGCGACGTCGCGAAACCGCATATAGGTCCGCACGGCATCAGGATAGGCCGCGTGAATAACCCCCTCGTCCACCACCGCGGCAGCCGCATCCGCATCGTGCGGCGCATGATCCAGCAAATACTCAATCATCTCCGTGCGTAACAGTGGATGATCCGCCGTTGTCACCAATAGCGGCCAGGCATTATCGGCCGCGTCTATCGCCGCCAGCACACTCTCGCCTGGGGTGCTCGCAGACTTGATCAGCTTGACGCGCCCATCTCTGGCAAGCGCAGCAATGGGCGCAAGCGAAAGTGCTAATTCCGGCTGCGCAATGGACACAAGAATTTCGCTTATGCGTCCGCTACGCAGCAATGTTTCCACCACCCGCACCAGCATGGGCTGCCCCCCAACCGGGATCAGCGCTTTGTGCGCAACGCCGTTCGCGACACACAAGGCGTCCGGTTCATTGCGGCTGCCCGCCAGAACAACGGCTGTACAGGCTCTGCTCACGCCAGCGCCTTGCCATAAATGCGGTATGTCTTATAAATTCTGGCGCCGAATTTATCGAGAATATGGCGCATTGGCAGATTACCTTCCAAAATCCAGGACAGTTCGACCTGACGGAAACCCATCTCCGTCGCCACGTCCCATACCGAAGCGATCAGATGCATCGGCAACGCCGCCCCCAGCATAGTGCCCGATATACTGCGCCGCACGCCCATTAGCGGCACCCGCGCACTTGTCACGCCACGCACCTTCAGCCGCCACAGAAATTTGGCCCAGCCAAATGGCAATAGATCACCCTGCAAATCATGTATCGCTTCGTTGATATTGGGCAGCACGACAATGAATCCAACCGCCTTGCCATCTACTTCGGCAAACCGCAACAGACGCTTGTCCAACAGCAGACGCAAATGTTTGCCCAGCGCGGAGGTTTCCGCTTCCGTCATTGGTACAAAGCCCCAATTGCCAGCCCAGGAATCGTTAAAAATATCCACCAGCGTACGAATTTCATTGTCGTAGTCAGAAAAATTCAGACCGCGTAAAACCACGTTTCGCGCCGCCGGCCGGCGCAACATCGCCAGACCTGATTTTGGCATAGGCGCCGTCAGATCAGCCAGATAGGCGTACATATCCATTTCTTTGGCCAGGCCAAGCTGCTCCAGACGCGGCCCGGCATAGACCGGATCATGCCCCATCATCAGCATGGGCGGTGTGTCAAACCCGTCAACAAGCAATCCCGTCTCTTCGTTAATCGACATGCTGAACGGCCCCAGCATGCGTGTTGCGCCACGCGCCCGCAAAAAAACTTCGGCGGCCTCCATCAATGCCGCAAACACCTGTGCGTCATCAATGGCGCTGAGGCAGCCAAAGTGCCCCACGCCCGGCATACCCGCGATTGTCAACAGCGGATCAATCTGCGCGCTGATTCGCCCCACATCCTTGCCATCCTGCTGCGCAATAAACAGGCCCACGTCAGCACGGCGGAAAAACTCGCTATAGCGCGGCGAAAAAGTCTGTTTGCGCTCTATCCGTAACGGCGGAATCCACAAAGGGTCATCGCAATGCACCATGTACGGTACTTCAATAAAACGATGCAGCAACGCCTTGCCGGTTACCGGAATAACAGTAATGCTCACGGGTTTATCCCTCGCGGTGCGCCAAAATACTTATGGTGGCCAATACAAAGATGACAACCGGCCCCAAAACCGCGAGCAGTGGCGGCATAACACCTGCTTCCCCCAGGGAGCGGGATACTCCGCTAGCCAGCAAATACCCAAATCCAGTTCCAAGCGCAATGGCCATATCCCGCACCCTAGACGGATGGCGGGCTGTGCCTAGCGCCAATGGCGCGGCCGCAAGCAGCATGATCATCGGCACAAAAGGGGCCGCCAGCGCTTCATAAAAATTTATCTGACGATACGCAGGGCTATTGCTGCCCGCCCATACTTTAGCTTCCGGAA
This sequence comes from Alphaproteobacteria bacterium, assembly GCA_030652895.1. GTDB lineage: Bacteria > Pseudomonadota > Alphaproteobacteria > UBA11222 > UBA11222 > UBA11222. Next base: position 22,859 of record JAUSQH010000446.1, on the reverse strand, counting down.
GACCGGGCTGTCTTAAACGGGCGCGAGCATTGGGAACAGTCGCGGCCAAAATATCGATGGGCTGCGGACCATCCACCAACGTATATTCATTATCTTGCCCCTTTACCGGACCCTGCCGCCGAATGATCTGGCTGCTAACGCCTTCAAAATGCCAGTCCCCTTTTTCAAACCGACCTTCGCTGGCCGTCATGTGGCGCACCATCCGTCCATCCGCGTCACGCTCGACGATCATCACCTGCCGTAACTTTCGCCCTTCATCCTCAGCGTCATCGAACGCCAGGATCACCTGGCCGGAACTGATCCAGTAAGCACCCTTGGCGGGCATGGAATCTGACGCCCCTTCCGAAGCTGCTGCATCCGAAGTTTCCGGCTCACGCAGCAATTCGTACACCTGAATTTCCGTGTACGGCGCGACAATAAAGCGAAGTGCGAAATACAAAACGCCGATGAACAGCGCAACAGGCGCCAGGCGCGCGACGATCCAATACAGGGTCATACCGGAACTACGCATAGCGACAATCTCATTGTTGCCGGCCAGAGCGCCAAATGTAATCAGTGCACCAATCAAACTCGCAATCGGAATTACGCTGGCAGCAACTGTTGGCGTAATCAGCACAGCATATTTAGCCAGATCGAGCAGGCGGCCATAATGCGCAATCACCGTGTTGCCATTGTCCAGCAGATCCAGCAGTTCCGCCAGCGCCCCCATTGCCAGCAGCGCCGCCGCAGTACTAAGCGCAAATACCCGCGTCAGATACAAGGCGAAGGTCATGTTTGCTTCTTGCTTTCCGGACGAAGGACGCTTGTCAAAGCAGCAATCATATTTTCGATTCCGGCAAAGACAGTATCGAACGGGTTGCCGCCCGGAGAGGCGTTGCTGCGATGAAACGTCAGCATGCAAAAACCTGCAAATATTGCGAACGGCAACCATATAGCCGTCACGGCTGAAAATATTTCACGCTCGACCAGGCTTCCACCAAGCTGAATCACGTGATGATACAGCACCAGAATCAACCCCCCCGCCACGATGCCGGTATTGCGGCTGGCGCGCTGGCTTGCAATCCCCATAGCCATCGCCAGAAACGGCAGTAACGGCAGCGACGCCGCGCGCACGGCGCGGGTATGAAACTCGGCCATCAGCCCCGCACGTGCTTCGCCGGGGGGTGTGTCCCTCGAAAGCCGCCAAAGCTCCGTCAGGGTCATCTCGCGTCCATCTTTGCCACGCGGGCGAAACGGCGCGGCGTCAAACGCAAAATCCCGCCCAAGAGTAACACTGGAAAAGTTCGCCGTCATGGCCTCGGAATTACTCTCGAATATGGTTCGCACGCCATCGCGCAGAATGAGTTGCAACCTGGTGTGGTTATCATTGACGATTAACGCGCCCTCGGCGGCGGTGGTTATTGTTTCCCTGTCATCACTGACTTCTCGAATGAATATACCGGCCAGACGCCGCCCCGTCGCATCCACCTCATCGGCATAGATGGTCAGTCCACCCCCCAGCCTGGCGAACACTCTTTCATTCAGGGTCGCATTCCAAGCCGTGGTCGTCACCACATAGATGATCTCGCGGTACATATAGCGGCTATAGGGCTGCATATATCCAAACAGGGCAATACTGATACCCGCAAACACCACCCCGATCGCCACTAATGGCCGGACAATGCGATAAAGCGAAAGGCCGGCGCCACTGATGGTGACCAGCTCATTATTGGAATCGAATTTTGAGATCACCACAAACAGACTGATAAAAAATGTCGCTGGCAATGCCAGCCCGAGATAATGCGGCAACAGATTAAGCGTCAGTTGAAAAACCAACTCCAATGGCCCGCCATGATTGGTCAGCAACTCCATAAGCCGCAGTGTGCGCTCCAGCAGCAGCGCCGCGAGCGTAATCAGCAACGAAAATAACAACGGCCTGGACGTCTCCCGAACCAGATAAGATGTAATCAGGTTTGCGCCCGTGCGCCGTGCGCTCACCTAACACCCCATTTCTCACGCAATGTCTGCACAAGCGCCTGCTGCGCATCGGGAGGAAGCTGCACCGCCTGATCCAGCCGCGGCGGCCCAGGCCAGCCGGTATCCACAAGGCTTAGCCCGTGATACTCACGCACCCCCTCATAGCGTGGAATAATATGAAAGTGCACATCAGGATCGACCATCATCAGCATCAGATAGTTTATCTTCTGATAGCTGACCGCACCGGCAAGCAGATGTTCGATGTTTTTGAGCACCGGCTGTAACGCGGTCAGGGCCTGTGCACTGACATCCCCAAAGGCCGTCACCGGCTCCCGGCAAACCAGCACCAGGGATCCCAGCGTTACCTGCTGCGGACGCAACAGCACCAGCCATGAAGGGGTCTCCGCTATACAGGTTTCCGGATAACCGAACTTGCTGGCGGTCAGTGACATTTTCGGCGCGTCTGGCATAGCGATTCGTCCGGGCATTGTTGTTAAAATTGAAGTATAAGCGAAGCATGATCCCAACTTCTACATTGACATGGCGCATATGCCGAATCTCCTGTTTCCTGGCCTTTACCGGCTTTGTGACAGTTTCTCTGGAGTCAGCTGCATTAGCGGAGTGGCGCGCAGACCGCCTCTGCACCGGAGACGATCAGGTGCGATTGCAGATTACGGTTGCAGGGGTTCGCAACGCCCGGGGCACAATCACTATTAATCTGTATGGTGACCGGGATGCGGACTTCCTCAAAAAAGGCAAACGCCTTTCACGCATTCGTGTGCCTGCACAAATGGGCGAGGTAGTGGCCTGTATGTCAGTCCCCACTCCCGGCAGCTACGCCATTTCGCTTTACCACGATGAAGACGGCAGCAAAAAACTTAGCAAAAACTTCCTGGGCCTGCCAAAAGAAGGCTACGGTTTTTCGCGGGATGCGCCGGTCAGCTATCGTTTGCCGGATTTGGATGAAGCGGTCTTCACCGCACTGCCCGGCGACACCCGGATACGCGTTACGATGCGATACTAAAATTGCCTTGGGGCGGATATCGAACATCCAAAACTAGTGCCGGCTCCTACGCCGCGAAACGTTTCTTGCGATTGAACGTAGGAATAACTCCCCGCGGGAAGCCCATTGAGGTAGCCCCCGAAAACTGGCACAACCAATGGGGTCGGGCTGAGACGACACCATTTGTTCGCATTTGTTCGTTTGTTTGACGTAGTTATTCGGGGGAACACGTTCCATGACTACAGGCACTCGCACATTGATAGCCGCCGCGTGGAATGCCGTCGGCGGCAAACAAGAATTGCTGGACGCAGTGAATTTTGTGGGCGAGGGCGGCCTGCCGTCAGCCTATCGGGTTACGGATTTCGCCAGCGCCACCATTGCGGCGGCGGCATTGGCTGTTGCCGAGCTGGCGCAATGCCGTGGCGGAAAATTTTCCGGGGTAACGGTTGACCGGCGGCTATCATCATTCTGGTTTGCATGGTCCATTCGCCCGGTTGGGTGGGAAATGCCCGCCCCCTGGGACCCGATCGCCGGAGACTACCAGACCAGGGATGGCTGGATCCGGCTGCACACCAACGCGCCGCATCATCGTATCGCTGCCGAAAAAATATTGGGCCAGCAGGCCGGTAAAACCGCAATGGCGAAGGTGGTCCGGGAATGGGACAAGCAGAAACTTGAAGCCGCTATCGTCGACGCGGGCGGTTGCGCAGCCGAAATGCGATCCGTCGCCCAATGGGCCGCACATCCGCAAGGCGCCGCTGTCGCCAGCCAGCATGTGGTGCAAATGGAAAACACTCCGCATGCGCCGCTGCTAGACCGGGGTGCAACACCATCACGTCCGCTGGCAGGGGTGCGGGTTCTGGACCTGACCCGCGTGCTGGCGGGGCCGGTCGCCAGCCGTTTTCTGGCCGGATATGGGGCCAACGTGCTGCGCCTTGATCCGCCCGACTGGGATGAGCCGGGCGTCGTTCCAGAGGTCACCCTGGGCAAGCGCTGCGCACGCCTGGATCTGAAAACCGCCGAGGGCCGCGCAGTGTTCGAGGGGCTGCTGGCGCAGGCAGATGTGATCCTGCATGGCTACCGCGCCGATGCACTGGACCGGCTTGGGTATGACGCAGTTGCGCGGCGTGCCCTGTCGCCCGGTGTAATTGATGTGTCGCTGTGTGCCTATGGCTGGACCGGTCCCTGGGCGCTGCGGCGCGGCTTTGACAGCCTGGTGCAGATGAGTTGCGGCATCGCCGATACCGGCATGAAATGGGGGCAAACCGAAAAGCCAACACCGCTACCAGTGCAAGCCCTTGATCACGGGACGGGATACCTTGCGGCGGCGGTCATCATTCGCGCCATTACGCAGCGCCTGAATAACGCGAACAGCGTTACCGCGCGCCTGTCGTTGGCGCGCACCGCCAGGCTGCTGATAGACGCGGGTGACGCTGAAACAGAAGTTGCGCTTGCGCCGGAGAATTTCTTTGATACTGCCTCGCCGATCGAGCAAACCGATTGGGGCCATGCAAAACGCCTGAAACCGCCGGTAACAATACAGGACGCGCCAATGTACTGGACGCTCCCGGCGCGCCGTTTGGGTTCCGCAAAACCCGGCTGGATATAACTGGCGCGCTTTACATAAATTCGCCTGATATTCTCCCCCTACTCTCCCGGAAACAGCGTATCGCAGAGTTGCTGAGCCAGCTCAGCCGCGCTCATTTTGCCGGGCTTCACCCATTCCAGGGTCCAGTTCATGGCGCCGAACAGGAACATGCGCAACAGGGACAGATTGGCCTCCTGGCGTATCGCGCCTGCGTCTTGCGCCGCCATCAGAAGTTCACGCCAATATTCGCCGTAGGCATTGCGCAGGCCCATCTGCCGCTCTTGAATCTCAACCGGCGTCTGGCCGAAATTACGGATATTGGCTGATGAATAATCGCCATATTCGTGCAGCATCGCCAGATGCGCTTCAATGCCCGCCAATAGCCGGCCCCGGTGCCCGCCCTGGGAGGGAGCGGCCTCCACCGCCTTGCGTACCGCGTCGAACACCAGCTTCAGGCCGATTCCCAGCACCTCTTCAAACAACTGGTCCTTGGATTCGAAATAATAATATATACTGGCCGCGCGCATATTGGCTGCAAAGGCGATATCGTTCACTTTGGTGCCAGCATATCCGCGCTGGCGGAACTCCTGCGCCGCAGTGTCCAGAATGCGTTGCCGGGTTCTGTCTGATTTCAACATTCTGAATTGTGTCCCTAGATGGTGCTTGCAATCAACCCCCAAATCTAACTACCATTAGAAAAAATTCGGAGCGGACCACACCACAAATTGTAACGGGAGAACCCCTATGGATTACAAGGATATTGTTTACGAAGTGCGCAACGGCGCTGCCTGGATTCTTATTAACCGTCCCGAGGTCTATAACGCGTTTCGCGGCCAGACAGTAGAAGAACTGATCCACGCCTTCAACAAAGCCGGATATGACAAGGATATTGGCGTCATCGTACTGGGTGGTGTGGGGACCAAGGCGTTCTGCACCGGGGGTGATCAATCCGTGCATGATGGCAATTATGACGGCCGCGGCATGATCGGCATGCCGGTGGAAGAACTGCATGCCGCGATCCGCGACGTGCCCAAACCGGTAATCGCGCGCATACAGGGCTATTCCATCGGCGGCGGCAATGTTCTGTGCGTGATCTGCGACATGACCATCTGCTCGGAAAGCGCCATTTTCGGCCAGGTCGGCCCGAAAATGGGTTCGGTTGATCCGGGTTACGGCACCGCCTATCTGGCACGGGTTGTGGGCGAGAAAAAGGCCCGCGAAATCTGGTATCTGTGCCGCCGCTATAGTGGACAGGAAGCGGTCGCCATGGGGCTGGCCAACATCTGTGTGCCGGACGCACAACTGGACGAGGAAGTTCAGAAATGGTGCGACGAGATCATGGAGAAAAGCCCGACAGCGCTGACCATCGCCAAGCGTTCGTTCAACGCGGACAGCGAGCATATTCGGGGCATTGGCAATCAGGGCTTTGTGTCCCTGAAAATGTATTATGATTCCGAAGAATCCCGCGAAGGCGTTACCGCACTGAATGCCAAGCGCAAGCCAGACTTCCGCAAGTTCGCAAAATAGCAACGCAAAACATAGAGAGAAGCGCACATGGATTTTTCATTCTCGCCGGAACAACGGGCCTTTCAGGAAACCGTGCGCCGGTTTGGCGTGGAAAAGCTTGCGCCCTTCTATCAGCAGCGTGAAATAGACGGCGTCATTCTAAAATCCCTGCGCAAGGAAATGGGTGAGCTTGGCATGATCGGTGTTGAGCTGCCGGAAAAATTTGGCGGCATGGGGCTGGACTGCGTCACCGCCGGGATTTCTATTGAAGAGGTCGCGAAGGCGGATTTCAACGTCTCGTATGTGCAACTTCTGACGTCCCTGCTGGGCGCCATCATGAAGCAGCACCCCGACGAAGAAGTGGGCCGCCGCATCATCAGCGATATGTGCTCAGGCGAAATCATGGTGGCGCTGGGCCTCACTGAACCGCGCGGCGGATCGGACGCGGCGCATCTGATCCTGAAGGCCACGAAAGACGGCAACGGCTATATTCTCAACGGCGAGAAAACCTCCATCTCGCTTGCCGATCAATGCGATATGGTCGTGCTGTTCGCACGTACCAGCGGCACCGACGCCAAAGGCGTATCGGCGTTTCTGGTGCCGCTCAATCTGCCGGGCGTCACCACCACACGCTTTAACGATCTCGGATCGAGCGCAGTCGGACGCGGCTCTATCTTCTTTGACGACGTAAAAATCGGCGCCGACACGCTGATCGGCAAGGAAGGTGAAGGCTTCAAGCTGGTCATGAACGGCTTTGATTACAGCCGCGCGCTGATCGGTCTGCAATGCCTGGGCGCGGCGCAGGCGTCGCTGGAGGAAACCTGGAAATATGTCACCGAGCGCCAGGCTTTCGGCAATCCCATCGCCAAATATCAGGGCGTCACCGAACCGCTGGCTGAGGCTGAAACCCTGCTGACCGCTGCAAAGCTGCTGTGCTACAAAACCCTGTGGCTGCGCGATCAGGGCGAACCGCACACCGCCGAGGCCGCCATGTGCAAATGGTGGGCGCCCAAAACCGCGTTTGATGTGATTCACAATTGCATCATCATCAACGGGCATTTCGCCTACAGCAAAGACATGCCACATCAGCAGCGACTGCGCGATGTGCTGGGCCTGCAAATCGGCGACGGCACCCCGCAGATCCAGAAGATGATCATCGCGCGCGAAAAAATCGGCCGCGTCGCCGTCCCCTACTGAACGCAGAAAGGAGCAACGCCATGAGTGATGAAGTGGTACGCGTCTGGACCGAAGGTCAGGTCGGAATCATGGAGCTGAACCGTCCGGCGGTGTTCAACTGTCTTGCGCTGTCCGTGATGGAAGCGCTCAATGCGGGCATGCGCCATTTTGAGGACGGCGAAGAGGTGCATGTGGTGCTGATCCGCTCGACCGGAAAACATTTTTGCACAGGCGCCGATCTGGACGAAGTAAAAGGCAAGCGCAGCGATCTGGACGCCCTGAAACATTTCATCAGCTACGGGCATGGGGTGCTGCGGTCGATGGAAAATTCGACGCTGCCGGTGATCGTGGCGGTGCACGGGCTGGCGCTTGCGGGGGGGCTGGAACTGATGATGGCCGCCGATGTGGCCTTTGCGGGAGAAAGCGCGCGGCTGGGTTGTCAGCATGCGCAGTTTGGCCTGATTCCCGGATGGGGGGGCACCCAGCGCCTGCCGCGTATTGTCGGCCAGCGTCGCGCCCTTGATCTGATGTTCAGCGCGCGCTGGATTGACGCCCGGGAAGCGCAAATCTGGGGCCTGGTGAATTACGTGGTGCCTGATGCCGAACTTCATGCCAGAGCCATGGAGTATTGCCAGACACTGGCGGCGCGCAACACCAATGGCATTGCGACGATGAAGCGGCTAACCGAACATGGGCTGTCGGGGAATCTCGATTATGGCCTCGCGCTGGAAGCAACCGAAGCGCCCACGGCCCTGATGAGCGACAATGTTACCGAAGGCCTGAACGCGTTTCAGGAAAAGCGTCAGCCGAACTTCAAATAAAATATAGACAGGGAGAACCAACATGGATTTGGAACTGGCGGGAAAATCAGTCATCGTCACCGGTGGCGCGTCAAATATCGGGCGAGCCATCACTCTGGGGTTTGCGCGCGAAGGCGCCAAAATCACCATCGCCGAACTGGACACCGCACAGGCCGAAAAGGTAGCGCAGGAAGCGCTTAAACTGGGCGCCAAGGACGTGCAGGTGATCAAGACCGACATCACCAATATGGAACAGGTAAAGGCCATGGTGGACGCCGCGGCCAACAAGTTCGGCGGCATCGATGCGCTGGTAAATAATGTCGGTTGGGATGACCTGAAATTCTTTATGCAGACAACCCCGGATTTCTGGCAAAAAATCATCCAGATCAACTTTGTCGGCATGCTTAACTGCACATTCAACGTGCTGGAACACATGATTAAGGCGGGCAATGGCGGCTCCATCGTCTCCATCAGTTCCGACGCCAGCCGTCAGGGCGAACCGCGCGAGGCGGTTTATGGCGCCATGAAAGCCGGTGTTAACAGTTTTATGAAAACAATCGCCAAGGAAAATGGCCGCCATGGCGTCCGCTGCAATGCCGTATGCCCCGGCGTGACCATTCCCGAGGAAGACGAAGAGGTCGGCACGAACAGCATGTGGACGAACCGCAACGCCATGTTCACCGAGGAGCAGTTTGCCGCCATCGCCAAGAGCCTGCCGCTGCGCAAACTGGGCCGGCCGAAGGATTTGGCGAATGCGGTGGTGTTTTTGTCGTCAAAGGCCGCGGGGCACGTTACCGGCCAGGTGCTGAGCGTCAGCGGCGGCTACAGCATGATTGGCTAACCCCACCCTGTCATTGCCCGGTTTATCGGGGCAATGACAGGGTTATCAAAATTTTATTGTGTAATTGACCAGAGGAAAACAGAGCGATGCAACGGGCAGAACAAATTCAACTCGCGGAGCGTATGCTGAACTTCAAGGACACAGGCACCCAGTCGCTGGCGGACGCCCCTTTCACCAATCCGGTTAGTATTTATACGGATCGTGCGTATTTTGAACGCGAGCGCGAACTGTTCTTCAAACAGATGCCGCTGTTCATGGGCCTGTCCTCGCGCATATCCAAGCCCGGTGATTACTTCACCAATGATTTCACCGGTCAGCCGATCCTGATCATGCGCGGCGAGAATGGTGAACTGAACGCCTTCCTGAATGTCTGCCGCCATCGCGGCACACGCTTGATGGAGGAACCGTGCGGACGGGGCAAACGGCGTTTTTCCTGCCCCTATCACGGCTGGACCTATGACACCGCTGGCAAACTGGTAAATATCCTGCAAGAAGAAAAATTCGGTGCGGTCGATAAAGCGGCATTGGGTTTAACCCCATTGCCTGTAGCGGAAAAATACGGCCTGATTTTTGTGCGCCCGACACCCGGCGCGCCTGTTGATATTGACAAGCAACTGGGCGGGCTAGGCCCGGAACTGGGGGCCTATGGTTTCGAGAAATATGTCAATTACCGCACCATAACCATGACCTACAATTTCAACTGGAAGATTGTCCAGGATACTTTCCTGGAAATTTACCACTTGCCCGTGCTCCACCGGACTACGGTCAATCCGCTGATTGACGCCTCGGTCAGCGTCTTCGACCCCTATGATCTCAATCTTCGTTTCGCCATTACCCGTAAGAACTTCGAGAAATGGCGCACCCAGCCCAGCGAAGAGCGCGACGTGCTTTCGCAACTAGCCGTTGTCTATATGCTGTTCCCCAACATCACTTTCATCTGGCAGGGCGACCATGCCGAAGCCTGGTGCGCCTATCCCGACAAGGACAATATTGATAAGACGGTTATTGAATTCACATTGTTTGCCCCGGAACCCCCCGCCAATGACAGCGTGCGCCGCCACTGGGACAAGAATTTCGACATCGCCATTGCCACGGTGGAAAAAGAAGACTTCCCCATGAGCGAAAAACTGAATGCAGGATTTTTTACCGGCGCGCAGAAAGAAGTGATCTACGGGCGCAACGAACCCGCCCTTCAATATTATCACCAGACCCTGCGCCGTGCGATGAAGGGCCTGGATTACTGATTATAAATACGTCTGCCGGGACCTGACTTTCCGCTGGTGCCGCTTAGCGCTTTATCCGGTACTCCTCAGGCAGGAACATTAAATGATCGTAGTCGGAGGCGGATTGATGGCAATCAATGCAGAACTGCATTGCGCCTGAGTTCTTGCCTTTCGTCTCGCCAAACAGCGCTCCGTCACTCATGACCATTGAGTACTTCCAGTCGCCGCTTTCTGTATGGAATCCGGCAGACATCTTTTCCATGACAAACAATGGACCCGCTGAGATGCGTCCATCCGGGGCAACCGAGAAGCTGCTCTTCGCCAGCACTGCACCGGTAGGCATTACTCCGGCCTCCTCATATTTGCTATAGGCCTTCGCCTTATCGCTTCCATAGTTCTGCACGTAACGTTCTCCGTGGGTCGCCGATTGATAGGCCTGGCTGCTGTAGCGCGGCCACGTGGCGAACATTTTTGCGGCAGGTAGTGCTGACTTGGCATAAGCGGCTTTGAGCTCGTCTTGCATGCATTCGCCGGCACGCTTGGCTTCGGCATCCGTAATTGTAGCCGCCGCTGCCGCTCCGCAGGGATTTGCGCCCGCCCCGCACGGGTTTGACGCCGCACACGGGTTCTTCGGTGCACAGGGGTTCTTCGCCGCACAGGGGTTGGTCTTGGCTTCTTTGACCAACCGCGGCACGTCACATTTAGTACTATGGTTCGCCGCGGCCGAAGCACTGCAAGGATTGGCTGCCGCGCATGGATTGCTTGCCGCGCAGGGGTTTTGCGCGTGAGCTGGCGCCGTCAGAAAAATGCCGGGGAGAGGCGAATTCGGACTAGTGACCGCAATGGCAAGACCAACTCCAATTGCCGTAGTTGATAACAGTAGCACGCGTTGCTTGTTCATTCGGTCCTCCTTTAGAGTTTTTGGTTGCGAAGAAATGGTCTTTCGCGGAGCAAAACCGACCGGCCGAGCCGACCTTCGCTCTCACCCGCCGGTGTCGCCTGGTAACCGCTCATTGTTCATCCTGAAACCGGGGACGATCGCACCCCCCGGAAGAACAGAAGAACCTTATCTTTATTTTCGTATTGGCCGCACCGATGGTTACGCCCCGACAAGAAAAGAGTATCCGGACAAAACCAGCGCGCAAGTGACTGCGCGTTCATCTTTGCATGACGCCAACCAGGAAAAAGAGTAGTATATGAGGGTAATTAGCCTTCAGTGATCCACTATCGCCAGGCAATAGTCGCAACAGCTAACCCGGTAACATCATGTCACGCAAAACAGTCCGCCATAAAGTTCAAGGGCCCACTTCACACAGTTATTTCTCGCAACGGCTGCGGCTGCATTATGTGGATTGGGGCAACGAAGACGCCCCGCCGATGTTGCTGATCCATGGCGGGCGCGATCACTGCCGCAACTGGGACTGGGTCGCGGAGGCCTTTCGCGACGACTATCACATTATTGCGCCGGATCTGCGCGGGCATGGGGATAGCCAATGGATGATCGGCGGCGGCTACAATATAAATGACTATGTCTATGACATTGCACAACTGCTGCATCAAACCAAACTGACGCCATTGACCATTATCGGCCATTCGCTCGGCGGCAATCTGGCGCTACGCTATACGGGGCTGTATCCCGAAAACGTAATAAAAGTCGTGGCTATTGAAGGTATGGGGCCGCCGCCGTCGTTCACGCAACAAATGGAGGATCAAACAAATCTGGAGCGGGTGCGCAGCTGGATTGCCGATTTACGAAATGCTTCGGGCCGGATGCCGCGCCGGTATGCTTCGGTGGAAGAGGCCTACGAGCGCATGCAAAAGGAAAATCCGCATCTTAGCCCCGAACGGGCCTATCATTTGACCGTACACGGCGTAAATCAGAATGAAGACGGCAGCTATAGCTGGAAGTTCGATAATTATGTGCGCGTATTTGCGCCACGCCCGCCCGAAACCGATGAATTACAGGAAATTTGGCGGGCGATTACCTGCCCCACATTACTGTTTCGCGGCACTGAAAGCTGGGCCAGCAACCCTCTGGAAGACGGCCGCGCCTCATATTTCCGCAATGTTCAGGTAGAAAATGTGGAAGGCGCAGGTCACTGGGTACACCACGACAGGCTTGAAGAATTCTTGCGGCTGACAAAAGCCTTCTTGAAGGCTTAATGCGCGTCTCCGCGCCCTGGTATTTTGAGATTGCCGCCAGCCGCATCATGTCCGGCAAGCGGGGCGGCTGGTTCATTTTGCGCTTACTGGGTCAGCTGGGATTACTGAATAGCTCCGCGATATTCCGTCTGGCCGACGGAAGCCCTCTGGAAATTCCGCTCGACGCCCCACAGGTTTATGATTCAGATTTGCCTGCGTGGTACGAAGCCGAAGCTATTAAGCTCATTGTTGCTGAAATAGATAAATCGGGGCAAGCTTTTACTCTGATAGATTGCGGCGCGGACGTCGGATTGTATACCCGGATTGTGTGTTCGCTGAGTAAAAACATTACGCGCATCATCGCATTTGAGCCCAATGAAACTGTCTACCATGCGCTGGCGCGAAATTTAGCGCCTCAACGAATCAAAATCGCAGCGCAAACATACTTACGCGCTGTATCTGATTTCACGGGTTTTGGAAAACTGCAATCGCCTGATCCCGGCGCAAGCTCACACGCATTTTTTATCGTACCATCTGATACATCTACGGGCATTCCCGTTTGCACACTTGATTCGCTGAACCTGCCCAAAGGGGACAATCTAATGATCAAGATTGATGTGGAAGGTGCGGAAATGAATGTCCTGGACGGCGCACTGGCAACCTTGCGCCAGGCGGGTGGGCTTATACTGCAAATCGAAGCACACCCGGAGGTTGCCAAACGTAGCGGAGTCGAACCAATGGATATTATTGGTCATTTGCAGAAAATACGGCCCTTCAGTGTGACCGCTTGCGTCGAGCGGCCAGCGGCGGTTTATCCCGTCACACGGTTTGACGTACCCCTTTTTACACAACTCCCCGCCCATCAAATATATGATCTGGTGCTGATAGCGTCTCCCTAGAAAACGGTATTTCCTGCGCCGTTTGTCATCCGTCAGGGTTTGCTTTCACACCGGCCCCCTTGAACCCTGTCGCCAGCACGTAAATTTCCTTTGATCCGGCGCGGCTGGCATCGGGTTTCACATGCCGCACCTTTGTGAACATCTGCTTCATGCGGACGAGCAGCTTTGCCTCGGTCCCGCCCTGCAACACCTTCGCGCAGAAGCTGCCCCCCGGCGCCAGCACCTCACAGGCAAACGCATAGGCCAGTTCACACAGCGCTATGATGCGCGCATGGTCCGTCATCTTGTGCCCGGTGGCCGGCGCCGCCATGTCCGACAGGACAATGTCCACTCCACCCCCGAGCACTGCGCGGATTTGCGCCGGCGCCTCCGGCAACAGAAAATCTATCTGCAAAAACTGCGCCCCGGCGATGGCGTCCATCTCGTTGATGTCGACCGCCAGCACCTTGCCCGCACCCGCACGCGCTACGCAAACCTGGGTCCAGCCGCCAGGTGTGGCGCCCAGGTCCAGCACACGCGCTCCTTTGCGTAAGATATGATGCTGATCGTCAATCTCCAGCAGCTTGTAGGCAGCGCGGGAGCGGTAGCCTTCACGTTTGGCCGCCGCGACGTAGGGGTCATTCAACTGGCGTTGCAACCAGCGGGACGAGCTTGTGGTGCGTTTACGTGCAGTTTTCAACCGGACCGTCAGCTCACGCCCTGCCCCGCCAATTTTGCCGCTCATGACGGATCCCCGCGCTGGTCATCCTGGCGCATCAACATGGTCAGTATCCCTTCGCGCAAGCCGCGATCCGCAACCCGCAAGGCATTTGCCGGCCAAACATCGGTAATCGCTTCCAGTATAGCACATCCGGCCACGACCAGATCGGCCCGTTCCTCTCCGATACAAGGAACCGACACCCGCGCGTTATAGTCCATCCCGGAAAGTTCCCGCGCGACCGCACGTATCTCTGGCACCGGCACCCAGACCCCGTCCACGCGGCTTCGATCATAACGCGGTAACCCCATATGCACGCCTGCCAATGTCGTGACCGTACCGGACATCCCGAGCATCTGAACCGCACCAGCATCAAAATGCCGGCGCAAACCATGTTGCCGTTCAAATCCCTCCAGATGTTCGTGCACTTCGGCCACCATCGCCGCGTAGGACCGGGGCGAGATTTCAAGACCGCCATGTTTTTCCGACAGGCTGACAACCCCATGCGACATGCTGGTCCAGGCCAGAATATTGGGATTTCGCCGGTTGGCCAGATCAAGCCAAATCAATTCCGTACTGCCACCGCCGACATCGAACACCAGCGCATGGCGGCTATTATAGTCCAGCAACGGCAGGCATCCGGCGACCGCCAGACGCGCCTCCTCTGCGGGTGAAATGATGTTCAGCTGGATACCGGTTTCCGCCAGCACTCTGGCTGCAAACGCCGCGCCGTTCACCGCCTGACGGCAGGCCGCCGTGGCGACATTATGAGCGCGCGACACGCTCCGCCGCTGCATTTTTTTGGAACAGACTTTAAGCGCTGAAATGGCGCGATCCATGGCGGAGGCGGACAATTCACCTGACAGCCCCAGCCCTTCGCCCAGGCGCACAATGCGCGAGAACGCGTCAACCACGCGAAATCCGCGCCGTGTCGGTTTGGCGATCAGCAAACGGCAATTATTGGTGCCCAGATCAAGCGCACTATAGGTATGCGCCCAACGCCCTAAAGCGTGACTCGCATTGCTCCTGAAGCGCCGACCAAGACCCGCGGTTTCTCTATTCACGCGATCCATCACCGGACCAAACGCGGGCATTTCGCCCTCCGCGCCCGTCCAGGGCTCCGATTTCATATAAAGTTAATCCCAATATAGCACTTTAATTTGCTAATGAACCATGAGTTAGTTGACAATATGTAGCCGGGGTCACTAAAGAATTAAACGGTCCGTGCAGCCGGTCTGACCGGCGCCCTGGTGGGGGATAGTTTAGCGGTAGAACTCCCGGCTCTGACCCGGGCAACCTTGGTTCGAATCCAGGTCCCCCAGCCACCCTTCGCGCTTACGCGCTTCAGGCGGCTTACGCAAGCAAGGTGCCCGGAAACACCAGCCCGACGGAGTGCCGCCCCCTTTCCGTGCCACGTTTCTACAACTGGCCTGGCCGTTACCGCGCGATGCACTCTGAGGCGGTGACGCATTCCCGCAAAAGCCATAAATCTGTTTCCCGACCCTGTCTTGCGCAATTCATCCGCCTGTAATTTAAATCCAGGATGCTTTACCCTGCGTCCTTGTCACACAAACCAAACCGGAGGAAACGAACATGATCGGCTACGTCACACTGGGCACCAACGATATGGTGAAGGCCTCGAAATTTTACGATACGCTGCTTGGCGATCTTGGCGCCAAACGGCTGATGGATATGGGAGAGTTCATCGCCTGGGGCATTCCCGGCCAGCCTATGCTGTCTATCACCAAGCCTTTTGATGGCAAAACGGCAACCGTTGGTAACGGCGTTATGGTCGCACTGGCGGTCGACAGCCGCGCCAAGGTCGACGCCATTCACAAAAAAGCGTTGGAACTCGGCGCAAAAGACGAAGGCGCTGTTGGCCCGCGCGGCGATACATTCTATGCCGGATATTTTCGCGATCTGGATGGCAACAAGCTGAACGTGTTTTTCATGGGCTAAAGCAATATCCGGTTAGATTGAAACATAAAACTCAGTCTAACCGGACGTTGAATCCGACGCCTACCAGTTAAACTGGGTGCGCAGCGCCAAAGCCTGATAATCCTGTCCGATCTGCACATTCGGACCGCCGCCTGCGACGGCAGTGTTGGAATAAGCCCGGCGATCAATATCCGCCAGCAAATAGTTGAGCATGAAACGGATATTGCGGTTGGGATACCAGTTGACGCCCAAGGTCACTATTTGCTGTTCGCCACCGCGAATACAGCTTGACGTTGTCCCAGGGTTCAAAATTGTTACGCTCGACGCGGGACAGGCGGCGCTGGAGGCATTATCGTCGAGATCCGTTACGCTGTAACGCGCCGCCAGTTCTATCGCGCCCATGCCGCCATCGCCAAGCGGCGCGCCTGGTTTCGGCGAACCGTAAACGGCATTATTCATATCGTAGGGTTTGGATTCACCGGTCAGGATGTAGGACGCCTGCACATACCAGGCGTCAAAGTCCGCATCTGCCACGGCGCCCGGACGGTCTATCTGATAGTGATAATATTCGCCCTGGGCATAGAAGTTCTTCCAGTTGCCCGCAAGTTCGGGGCCAAACACCTGCGCATTCTCCGCATTAATCACGCCGGTGGAAACAAGCCGCGTAGCGTCGAGGCGCAATTCCGGACGATCCTGAAGAGTAAAAACCGGTCCGGCGGGCCCCTGATTAAACTCAAACACCCGGGTGGCGGACGCGCCTACATGAATATTTGAGTCCGGACTGAGTGCAAAGCGATAGGCCGTGCGCCCTACCAGTGCGCTCTGTTCATCGACGCCGCCGTCGCCAACCACACCCATTGTGTAAAAAAGCGATGCGTAAAAATTGTTACCGTTGCCGCGCACGCCCATTGAGCTTCGCGCCTCGCCGCCGGCAAAACTTGTCGCCAAATTGGCGGCGGCCCCGCGTTCAATGAATGTTGTGTCATTGGAACTGGTTGTATCGTCCATGGTCATGGGCGGCTGCATGGCGCCGATTTCAATCTTTAGCGGTTTGATCCCGGTGTAGCTGAGGATTGCGTCCTTGATGGCGCCACCGCTCTCGGTCCCGGATCCGCCAAAATTAAATTCCAGCCTGTATCCCCAATCACGCATGAACTTGCCTTCGACACCAAGTTGCGCACGGCGGAAATTGGACCCTGCCGACAGATCGCGCCCCGGCGCGATTGCGGGAAGATTGTTATCATCCTGGAAATAGGTTCCAATATCATAATGAACCCGGCCGCGCAGGCCCATTTCGAAATTACCGTCACTGGTGCTAAAAACCGGACGGCCATTATTCAATTTAACCTCCACCGCATCGGGCTCGGATTTAGCTATTGCGGTTGTGGCTTCCTGCTTCGCCTGAATTTCGTTCAGCCGCATTTCCAGAGATCTGATCTGTTCCCTCAGCGCATCGATTTCGCTTTGGCCGGCCTCAGCTGCCATGGTCGGTGCTACCGCCAATGCCATTACGCTGACGACCCCATTCAGCACCAGACTGATAAATTTCAGGGTTTCCTTATTCACAGCATATACCTCCGATCGGCAAACCTTACGGATATTCCCTTGATGCAGGAAAACACCCTTTCCGAACAGTGAGCACACTTTTTCGGGTTCGTCACTGTTCATTCCGCCGCCGTAAAATGCCCCATTCCATTGCCGCGAATGCAGTTAAAACAGATGAATTATAACAAGACACTAACTATCGGATCCGCCGGAAAATATAAACGCCGCACGGGTCATTCAAGACACATGCGGCGTATATTCTGTACCGTATTAATTTGCTGCCCGACTTTGCCCGGTTAACTACCGGGCAGGACAACAAGTAGAGAAGCAGGGTTTACCAGTTAAACTGGGTGCGCAAAGCCAGAGCCTGATAGTCCTGTCCGATCTGCACATTCGGGCCGCCGCTTGCGAGGGAGGTGTTGGAGTAAGCGCGGCGATCGACATCGGCAATCAGATAGTTAAGCATGAAACGGACATTCCGGTTCGGATACCAGTTCAGCCCCAGGGTGATGATGTCTTGTTCGCCGCCGCGGATACAGCTTGATGTGCTGGCGGGGTTCAGTGATGTTCCACCTGTCGCCGGGCAAAACGTGCTGGAGTCGTTGTCATTGAGATCGGTTGCGCTATACCGGGCCGCGACTTCCCAGACACCCGGAGAATTACCAAAACCGAACGGGCCCGCGGGACGCGGCGCACCGAATGAGGCGCTCTTGATATCATAACGCTTGGTTTCTCCAGTCAGGATATAGGATCCCATGATATACCACGCGTCGAAATCTGCGTCTGACACCGCACCTTGACGCTCTATGTCGTACCGGTAGTATTCACCCTGCAGGTACAAATTCTTCCAGTTCATTCCGAATTCCGGACCATAGGCCTGTGCACTCTCTGTAGCCAGCGAGCCTGTGAAAGCAAGCCGGGTGGCGTCGATACGTAATTCCGGACGGTCTCGCAGGTTGAGTGTTTGCGCGCCATCTTGGTTGACCTCGAAGACATGGGTGCCAGATGCGCCGATATGCACGTTCAAGTCCGGATTAGGCGCGATGAGATAGGCCGCGCGCCCCACCACGGCCGTTTGTTCATCAGTACCGCCATCACCGATTTGCCCACCCGTATAATAAAGCGAGGCGTAAAAATTATCGGTGTTGCCGCGCACGCCGATCGCCGTTCGCGAATCGCCAGCACCAAGGCTTGTCGCCATGTTCACCGCGGACGCGCGCTCGATGAAGGTAATTTCATTGGAGCTCGTCGTATCTTCCAGCGTCATGGAGGGTTTCAGCGCGCCAATGTCGATTTTTAGAGGCTTGATCCCGGTATAAGTGAGGTGCGCATAATTGATGGTA
The DNA here is from genome assembly GCA_030652895.1 of Alphaproteobacteria bacterium. GTDB lineage: Bacteria > Pseudomonadota > Alphaproteobacteria > UBA11222 > UBA11222 > UBA11222. Next base: position 4,202 of record JAUSQH010000446.1, on the reverse strand, counting down.
CCATCGTTTTCACCGCCGGATCCCCCGAAGTTGACTTCAAACCGGTAATCCCAGTCGCGCATGAACGTGCCTTGAACACCCAAACGGGCACGGCGGAAATTCGAGCCAGCGCCCAAATCCCGCCCCGGCGCGATGGCGGGCAGGGCATCATCATCCTGGAAATAGGTGCCAGTATCGAAATGCACACGGCCTCGTAACTCCATTTCAAACATGCCATCGCCGGTGCGAAATACCGGGCGGCCGTTTTTATAGGATATTTGAACCTCATCCTGCTTGGATTTGATTTCATCTATCTTGGTTTCCTGAACGGCCTGAACGGCGTTCATCTTGTTCTCTAACAACTTGATCTGGGCTTTAAGCGCGTCGATTTCGCTCTGGTTGACTGGAGCAGCCACTACTGGCGGCGCCACCAAGCCCGTCAATGACGTCGCCCCTAACAGGACCATGCCCGCAAGTTTCAGTGATTTCAATGTCATACGATACCCCTTGATACAAAGACGAGAACCAGGTCCTCAGAATGTCGAGCCACAGCCGATTGCTGCCCCGCTCGTCATTCACGTATCAGCGGCATATGTATGTTTTTTTGCACTTTAATGAAGGTAAGGTTACAGCGGGGCAAGGGCGCTGTCGAAGACCCGGTTTCAGTGTAATCGTACAGGAAAATTTATCTAAATGGCCCTGCGTACGCGGCTGGACTCGAACTGTGGCACGCCTGCACCAATATCCAGAAAATCTGTTGTGATAGTAATCATCGCTTCGTCGCTACCCGCCATGACTCCTTTATCGCCCTGCTCAATTGTAGACGCGGATCCAATCAATTGCGTAATCTCGCCGTGGCGATCGCGCAGGGGCAGAAAAATAACCTCAGCGACAAAGGGGGTCTGATGTTTGGATCGCAGCACTTCATGGGCGATCAGCCCGCAAGGTTGGGTGCGTAGTACATTCAGCCGAAATTCGGCTTCGCGACGCTGGCGCGGTGCAACATGATCGAGTAAATTCGAGCCCGTGAAATCAATCCCCAGTTTTTCTGCACTTGCAGTACCTGCCAGACGATAAATCAGTGTCCCGGGTGTGCGATATTCAAGTATCATCAGATTGGGAAGCAAGGGCAACATCGCTGCGGGCCGTAAATCGGACCTGTTGGGGACGATATCTTGCTCCCTGAGACTGCACCAATACTTAAACAGGCGTTGCGCCGTTGGAGCAACGCCCTCTGGCAACACCAGATTCTCCGAAACTTTCAAAACGTTACCCCGATGATTCCCACAGGATTATCCACAAGTTCTCTACAACATTTAACGAGTACACCATCTAAGTTAACTTTATGTAAAACCCCTTAATATTCACATTTTCGTTATTAAAGATTTGTGAGGAAAATACTTATCCACATGACTGATCACGTTAGGCAAAATGAAAAACCGCATCCGCTGCACATTATCGGCGGCGGGTTGGCGGGGTGCGAGGCCGCCTGGCAGGCGGCGCGGGCGGGGATATCCGTTGTGCTGCACGAAATGCGCCCACATAAACGCACCGAGGCGCATGAAACCGACGGGCTGGCGGAAATGGTCTGTTCCAACTCGTTTCGATCCGATGACCACCAGACAAGCGCAGTAGGACTATTACACGAGGAAATGCGCCGCGCGGGGTCGTTGGTTATGCGGGCTGCGGACGCCAATAAGGTCCCTGCAGGTTCTGCCCTCGCAGTCGACCGGGACGGGTTTTCGCGCACTATTGAGGCTGCCCTGATGGCGCTACCCAACATCACAATAAATCGAAGCGAGGTGGCGGGACTACCCCCCGCCGAATGGAAGAGCGTCATTATCGCAACAGGTCCGCTGACGTCTGCACCGCTGGCGGAGGCAATCTCGGAACTTACCGGCGCCGAATCTCTGGCCTTTTTTGACGCCATCGCGCCGATCGTCTATGCCGATTCCATTGATTTGTCTCAGGCATGGCGTCAATCGCGCTATGACAAGGCGGGCCCAGGCGGTACAGGCAAGGATTATATCAATTGCCCGCTGGACGCCGGACAATATGAGGCCCTCGTGGCCGCGCTGGTTACCGGCGAGAAAACACTTTTCAAAGAGTGGGAACGCAATACGCCCTATTTCGAAGGCTGCCTGCCGATTGAAGTAATGGCGGAACGCGGATCGCAAACCCTGCGGTTTGGGCCGATGAAGCCGGTGGGCCTTACCAATCCACACCGGCCCGAAAAATCCCACGCAGTGGTGCAACTACGCCAGGATAACGCGCTGGGAACGCTGTACAATATAGTAGGCTTTCAGACCAAGCTGAAACATGCGGAACAGACCCGCATCTTCCGTTCAATTCCTGGGTTGCAGAACGCCCGTTTCGCCAGGCTCGGCGGCATTCACCGGAACACCTTCATTAACAGCCCGCTGCTTCTGGACAACCGGCTGCGCCTAAAGGCGATGCCGCGATTACGTTTCGCAGGGCAGATCACCGGCGTCGAGGGCTATGTGGAAAGTGCTGCCATCGGGTTGCTGGCAGGGCTTTTCGCCGCGGCGGAACTGCGGGGCCAGGACATGCCGCATCCACCTGTAAGCACAGCCATGGGCGCACTTCTTCAGCATCTGACCGGTGGCGCAGCCGCCGATAGTTTTCAGCCGATGAATGTCAATTTCGGCCTGTTTCCCCCGGTCGGCGCGCCCATGACCCCGGACGGTAAACGCGTGCGTGGCAAGGCAAAAAAGCCGGCGCGCAAAGAATCATTTTGTGTCCGCGCGCTACAGGACCAACAGCCGTGGCTGGAATCACTACCTACAATTTCCGCCGCAACATAGCCCAAAACAGCCGCGTTTGCCGCCGGAAAGCCGGTATGGGGTATTGAACCAGGAACGGATCATAATCAGGATGCTGTATTTGCTGCAGGTAGGGCGATGCCAGTGTAACCGGCAGCAATGCGGGCATACTCTGGCGTGACGGTGCCGGCAAAGCCCTCCTCATCGCATTCAGATGCAATTGCGCGCGCCCCGACAGCGTCAGCATAACCTGGCGTAATTCCGGACACATGCGGCAGCTAAACACTCGTTCGCGTGTTAGTCCTTCCGCCTGCAATAAATCGTCCGGCAAAAAAATCCGCTGCTTTGACGCTTGAAAACCAACACTGCGCAACACCCCCGTCAAAGCCCATGCCAATCCGGCATGCCGGATCACCTCATCCGGTGCCCCAACTCCCATAATTTCCAGCGCCAGACGCATCAGGCCTGTACACGTCGCATCCGCATAACCTTCCAGTTCCTGTAGCGATGCCGGCGGCTCAGCGGCAAAATCCTTGGCATGCGCATCAATCAAAATATCGAACGGCTCGCGTTGAAGAGCGCATTGTGTGATGGAAGTTTCGAGGGCTTGCAGCACCGGATGGGCGCGCACGGACTGCCCCGTATAAATCGCCTCAATTCCTTCGCGCCACCATTGCAGACGTATCTCACCCAGCAAGGGTTCCGACACCATGTCCTGGATACGTGCGATCTCAAGATTAAAGGCATAGAGCACGAACAAATTCTCCCGCGCCGGTTCAGCCGCGAACAGCGCGCTCAGGAACCGGTCATGGTCGCCAGTACGCACCAACCCGGCACAGTATGAAAGCGGATCACGCACCCTCGCCCTTTCAAAAAATGGAGTTTATTCAGTTCTCTTAGCACGGAAAATTGGCTAACTTGTCATCTGAAAAATCTGGTGTCCTGATTCCAGAGCTTGCCAGATCGTGCGACAGGCGAGGATGCAAACTATAGAATCGGAAGGACACTCGCAGACTTATGATGTTAGTATGAGTTTGGACTTGAAGTTCCAGAGGCGGGGTTGTCGCCAACATAGATGGAACTTACAATCCACCCGACTAGCGCTAAATTCAGCCAGGTTATTCTAGCCTGGTACAAATAGGGGGAGGAGTAAACTTATGGCGGCAATTCTGTCATCTCTGCAGAACACTGTGATCGCAGGATTCGTCCTGGCGGGCGTGGTGTTGCTGATTTCACTGTCAATGCTCGGAGTATCAATGGACCATGCATTCGGTGCGTTCGTGTTCCGTTGGCTGCATGTGATTTCCGGTGTTATGTGGATCGGCCTGCTGTGGTATTTCAACTTTGTGCAAATACCGAACATGCCCAAAATACCCGATGAGCAAAAACCTGCCATTGGCAAAGTGATTGCTCCAGAAGCGCTGTTCTGGTTCCGCTGGG
>JAUSQH010000171.1 GCA_030652895.1 Alphaproteobacteria bacterium | reverse complement strand
AGAAGCAACCGTCGTGGGTCTGCTGGAATATGAGCTGGATTTTGGCCAGGGCTATTTGTTTGGTGAACCCCGCCGTTCGCGCGGGCCGGACGAATTGCAAAGCGCACCCCATGCAGTTTCCAAAATAGCAGCAAATTAGCTTGCACCGGAGCAATATCCGGCTAGTTTGACCCGCATCACGATTAACCCAACTGGACGCAGCGCTTGATCCCGGCCCGCTTTTTCTTCGCCACATGACAACAGAGAAGTCTACTAACCCGTCGCGCGCCGGACAGGTACGGATGCTGACTGGCATGCATGAACTTGTGCGCGCCGCCGATGGTGCGGGGCAAGACCCGTACGATGGTTTCATCTGCGACGTCTGGGGGGTTCTGCACGACGGCGTCGCACCCTATCGTGGTGTGGCGGAATGTCTGCGCCAACTCCGCGCGCTGGGCAAGCCCGTGGTGCTGTTATCCAACGCGCCGCGCCCGGCGCCGTCGGTGGCCCGCCAGCTTGCCGGGTTCGGCTATATGGACGGCCCGGACGGGCATTATGACGGGCTGATCACGTCAGGCGACGCCACCCGGTCCGCTATTGCCAGCGGATATTATGGCGCCAGCCTGTTGCATATCGGGCCGGACCGGGATTTGCCGCTGCTCGAAGGACTGGATGTCGATTGCGGCACGCCCGCCAACAGCCAGTTCGCCCTGTGTACAGGTCTCTATGATGATGAAAATGAAGGCCCGGACGACTATCGTGCTCTGCTGCGCGATCTGCTGGCGCGGTCGTTGCCGATGTTGTGCGCCAATCCGGATGATGTTGTGATGCGCGGGGGTAAACAGATTTATTGCGCGGGCGCCATTGCGCGAGCCTACGCTGCGATGGGCGGTGCGGTGACGTTTTTCGGCAAGCCCTATCCCGGCGTATACCGGATGTGCCTCGATGCGCTGAATGAAATTCTCGGCCGCCCACTGTCAGCTTCGCGCGTGCTGGCCATTGGTGATGGTCTGTTCACAGATATTTCCGGCGGACACTCGGCCGGTATGCCGACATTGCTGTTAAGCGGCGGCATCCATGCCACAGAATTGGGTGCGGCGGCTGGCATGAGCCCGGATCGTTCGCTTCAGGTCATGCTGCCAGCATTGCAACAGGCCTGCGCCAAAGCGAAAACCTCGCTGCCGGGCGCTGTCATCTATCGACTTGTTTGGTGACGTTCGCCGTTCCCGGATTAAAAACTATCAACGGATCGAAGCTTTCACGGACACGTTCTTCCAGCGCCGCCAATGATGGATATTGTGGTTCAAACACCGGCACGGTCCGGCGAAGCGGCTCTGGTGCACGAAACAGTGTTGCATGACCCCCGGTTTTTTGTACCGCCTCACGCACACGCTGCACCTCATCGCTCAGCAGCCAGATCAGGCCGCCGGCCCAATCATAAAAATATTTTTGCGCGCCAATGCTTCCCGCCACCATTGCGCCGCTATGTGGCGGAACGGATAGCCGCCACACCGGCAGGCCGGCGCCAACAAAAAATTCTGCGTCCCGCACCCCCCGCCACAGGGACAACGCGGCCTCCGCACTTAAACTTTCAAATTCTCCCAGGCCCTTTAGCAGAGATTTCAGACGGTTAAGACGGTCCGTCACGGCGGTGAACGGGCCTTCCAGCCGGAATAGGGTTTGCGCCCGGGCGCCATTCACGCTGCCCGGTAAATGCGCCAGACCCGATAGTTCCAGCGCGCTCCCCGCCGCCTTGCGCAATGCTGCAAGCGCCGCCTCATCCTCTAGCCCCCGTACCATAAGTGTTGCGCTGTCGGCGGGGGCTGGCATGGTTTTTACCGTTAGCTGGGTCATGATTCCCAGCTTCCCATAGGCGCCCGCAAACAATTTCGGCAGGTCATAGCCGGTGACGTTTTTCACCACGTGGCCACCGGCCTTGAAAAGTTCACCGCGCCCGTTGACGGCGCTGAACCCCAGAAAATGATCGCGCGCAGCCCCCGCCTTGAAACGGCGCGGACCGGAGGCATTGCAGGAAATTACACCGCCAATCGTGCCGCGCCCCTTTTCCACCCCAAAATGCGGCCCCCAGTCGGGCGGCTCGAACGCCAGTTGCTGACGGTGCTCTCGCAAAAGTGCCGTAATGGCAGCCATAGGCGTTCCCGCCCACGCGCTCAGTATCAATTCCTCGGGCGCGTAGGAGATAATTCCGTCGAGGCGGGACACATCCACGCTATGAGCCGCCTCTACGGGCGTGCCCAAACCGGCTTTACTGTCATGGCCATGAACACGCAACGACGTGTGCTCGCGCAACGCCCAGCGCACTATGTCGCACACCTGCGTTTCGTTTTCCGGAATGAATTTTTCCGCCATCACTACCCGGTCAAATACCGCGGTCCGTTGTGCTTAATATGCAGACATGCCGCCTTCTGCGGGAACGCTGACGCCATTGATCATGCGCGATTCGTCGGACGCGAGGAACAGAGCGATATTGGCGATGTCCTGTGGCTCGCCGACGCCGAAGGGATGGCGCGACATGCCCAGCGCGCCGATCATCTTTGCCTGGTCACTATTCCCGCCTTGCAGATTGCTTCCAAAGCGCTCCTTCACCCGGTCGGTCATGATGACGCCGGGACAGATCGCATTGGCGCGGATGTTATCGCGATAATATTGCCCGGCCAGCGAGCGGGTGAGCGAAATGACGCCGCCCTTGGCGGTTGAATAGATCATCGCGGGAAAACTCCCCTGCAACGCGGCTGCCGACGACACGTTGACGATGGCGCCGCCGCCGGCCTTGATAAGATGCGGAATACCGTGGCGGCAGCACAGAAACGGCCCCTTGAGGTCAAAGTTCATGGTGAAGTCCCAAACCGAAAGATCAACCTCGGTGAGTTTCTTGTCTTCGGCAATGGAGCCGCCCGCGCAATTAAACAGGATATTCAGCTTGCCGTATTTCGCCGACGTGGCGTCGATGCCTGCTTTGACGCTGGCGTCCTTGGTGACGTCGGTTTGAAAGAATGTGGCGTCACCGCCCGCCGCGCGAATTTCCGCCTCACACGCTTTACCCAGTTCTTCGTTCAGTTCAAGAATGCCAACCTTGGCCCCTTCGCGGGCGAAAATATTCGCCGCCGCGCGCGCGATGCCGGAACCCGAACCGGTGATTGTCGCTACTTTACCTTCCAGTCTGCCCATGGATCTCTCTCCGCCTTATTGTTTATAATGTTTCTCTATCGTCCGTTCAGCCGCCCAATGAAATCATCATACAACAGGTTTTGCGGCTCAAAAATATATTCAAGCTGCGCCACGCTGACATGGCGGCATCCCGCGTCGCGTAACTGGGTCATGACGGCATACAGACTTGCCGTGGGGCAGTGTACGCTGCCACCCGCGCCGTCCAGTTGCACCGTGCAGCCAAATTCGTTTTCCAGCGCCGTAAGGGTACGCGCCAGGCTTTTGTTGCCGGCCGACGCGAATTGCACCAGTTTAAGCTCGTTGGCCCGGCTGCGCCCTTCCATCATATCCAGTATCTGGCGCAGGGCGGCCCGCGCGGTATCGCTCCATCGCCCCGCCAGGGATGCCGCCAGACAGGCCTGACTGCGCAGGATAAGCCCATCGTCGAGGATTTTAAGATGATTGGCGGACAGGGTGGCGCCGGTCGAGGTGATGTCAACAATGGCTTCCGCCGCACCTGAATTTGGTGCCCCCTCGGTCGCGCCCAGGCTTTCCACAATACGGTAATCGGATATGCCGTGGCTGGCGAAAAACGCCCGCGTCAGCGACAGATATTTTGTCGCCACCCGCAGGCGCCGCCCATGGCGCCGGTGAAAATCCGTACAGACTTCGTTCAGATCGTCCATATTTCTGACATCAATCCAGGCGCGCGGCGCCGCCACCACCAGATCGGCGCGGCCAAACCCCAGCGGTTTCAACAGCGCGATGCTGGCGTCCATATCCAGCGTCTTTTCACGCAGCAGATCTTCGCCGGTGATGCCAAGATGAATGTTACCGGCTTCAAGCTGGGTGGGAATTTCGCCCGACTGCAGGAAGATGATTTCAACCGCATCAAGCCCGGCAATGTGACCGGTATATTCGCGCCCCTGTCCGCCCTTGACGGCCAGACCGCTGGCGGCCAGGAAATCATGGGTCTGTTCCGCCAGGCGGCCCTTGCTTTGCAATCCCAGAATTAAAGGTTCATCCGTCATTTCGCGGCCTCGCAGGCGGCCAGCA
>JAUSQH010000167.1 GCA_030652895.1 Alphaproteobacteria bacterium | reverse complement strand
GGTGCCGGTGGTGACGCTGTTGGTGCTCGACCGCGTGCCCGAGCGGCGCGGCATGGCTTCGTCGGTGCAGGCCTGCATCGGCAGCCTGGCCAACGCCGCCGTGGCCGGGGTGGTGGCGCCGCTGGTGATGCACTCGACGCTGGCGCTGGCGCTGACCTCGCTGGCGATGCTGGCGGTGGGCTTGCTGGCCTGGGTGTGGGTCAAGCCCAGGCTCTGAAACGCTCAAGTCGCGGCGGCAAGTGCCGATATCGAGGCTGGAGTGCCGTCGATGAAAACCTGCCAGAACCCCGTCTTTTCCCTCTTGCTGCTGGCCGCCTTGAGCGCTGGTGCTGCCAGCGCCAGCGAGCCTGCGCCAGTGACCAAGGCCGGCAAGGCCGCCCGACCGGCCAAGGCGGCGCCGGCTGCGCCGCCGCTGCCAGCGGCGGCACCGGCCGCGGCCGGCGACAGCCTGGACCGTTTGCGTGAGCGCTTGGCCGAGCGCCTGGGGGCGAAGCCGGTGGCCGAATCGGCCAACCCCAACCTCGTGCGTGCGGTGTCGCGCAGCGACGCCGGGCCGCTGCCCGGGCCGGGGCTGCTGAAGCCAGCCGCCAAGTCGGCACCGGCTTCCAAGCCCAAGCCCAAGGCGGACGCCGGCACGGCGCACTGGGCTTACAGCGGCGAGGTCGGCCCGCAGGCCTGGGGCGGCCTGCGCCCTGACTTCGCCAAGTGCGGCAACGGCAGCCGGCAAAGCCCGATCGACATTCGCGCCGGCATTGCCGTCGAGTTGCAGTCGGTGCTGTTCGACTACCGCGCCAGCGCGTTCCGTGTCATCGACAACGGCCACACGGTGCAGGTCAACCTGGCCAGCGGCAACGCCGTCGACCTCGGCGGGCGCCGCTACGAACTGCAGCAGTTCCACTTCCACCGGCCCTCCGAGGAACGCGTCGACGGCCGCCAGTTCGACATGAGCGTGCACCTTGTCCACAAAGACGGCGAAGGCCGGCTGCTGGTGGTGGCGGTGCTGATCGACCGTGGCAGCGTGCAGCCGCTGGTGCAGGCGGTGTGGAACAACCTGCCGCTGGAAAAACATGTCGAGGCGCCGGCGCAGGGTGCGATCGACCTCAACCACCTGCTGCCGCCCGACCGCGGCTACTACACCTACATGGGTTCGCTGACCACGCCGCCTTGCAGCGAAGGCGTGCAATGGGTGGTGATGCGCCAACCGGTGACGGCGTCGGCCGAGCAGATGGAAATCTTCTCGCGTCTGTACCCGATGAACGCGCGGCCGGTGCAGCAAGCCGGCGGGCGCTTGATCAAGCAGTCGAACTGAGCGCCTACGCCGGCGGCCGGCGCCCGCGTGTCGCCAGGTAGATGCTGGGCAGGATGAGGGCGGCGCCGACGCCGTGAAACCACTGCGGCGGCTCGCCCAGCAACGCCCAGGCGGTGCCGGCGGCGTAGACCGGGCCCAGGTAGAGCACCAGGCCGGCGCGCGCCGTGCCCAGCTCCTGCAGCATGAAGGCATAGGCGCGGTAAGACAGGAAACCCGGCAGCACCGCGGCCAGCA
>JAUSQH010000160.1 GCA_030652895.1 Alphaproteobacteria bacterium | reverse complement strand
GCGGAGAGGGTGGGATTCGAACCCACGAGACAGTTTCCCGCCTACACGCTTTCCAAGCGTGCGCCATCGACCACTCGGCCACCTCTCCCCGGCATATTCATGTGCGGCGCGCACTATAGCTGGCGTGAGCGAGGAAGCAACTCGGCTTTGCACTTATATGTTATTTTCCACGATATTTTGTAATATCAGGCGCATTCTGGCCGAATGGGATTGATAATAGCGGCAAGGAGGCAACAGTGAGTGGAGTTTTGCGGCATTGGCGGGCCGGGGTGCGGCTTCTTGGCGGCGCTCTGATCGTACTGGGTGCGGTGGCGCTGCTGTCCGATCTGCACATTACAGGCGGCGGGCTGGCGTACCGCCCTGTAGCGGCTGGGGAATATTGGCATAAATGGGACCCGCCCAGCCTTAATCTGTTGCAGGCCATTGTTGAGCGGTATCTGCTGCCACAATTATGGAGTCATGTGCTGCTGCCGTTGCTGTTGGCCCCGGCATGGATCGTGACCACACTTAAGGGTGCGGTGTTGATGGGGATCAGCTTTATTCGAAAATCCGCCTAGTTCCTCATCTCCGCCCATAGCGCGGTCAACCCTTCGCGATAAGTGGGATAGGCCAGCCGCACCCCCAGTTCGCTCTTGATGCGGTCATTGCGCACCCGGCGATTGTCCCGGTAGAAACTTCGCGCCATGGGACTGAGATCCGCATCCGCCAACGCCACCAGCGGCGGCGGCGGGACACCCGCCAGATTGCAGGCAAAGGCTGTGACATCCGCACCGGATGCGGGTTCATCGTCGCACACATTATAGAAGGCGCCGGGATTGGGCTTTGCGATGGAGGCGTGTAACACGGTGGCGATATCCTGCACGTGAATGCGTGAAAAAAGCTGTCCCGGCGCATCTATGCGCCGCGCAGTTCCCGCCAGCGCATTCACCAGCGCGTTTCGGCCCGGGCCGTAAATACCCGCCAGCCGGAATATATGCAGCGGCAGGCCATGGGTTATGTGCAGCGCCTGCCAGCCTGCTTCGGCCTGGGCGCGCCATGTGCTGCGGCCTGGGCCAGGTTGCACCGGGGTGGTCTCGTCCACCACGCCGCCGCCATGATCGCCGTACACCCCGGTCGTGGATAAATACCCGACCCAGTCGAATTGCCGCGCGCGGCGCGTCAGGCTTTCGCCCGCCGCCTGCAACACCGGGTCTCCGTCTGAATCTGGGGGAATGCTGATCAACAGATGCGTTACCCCGTCCAGCCACGCGTCTTCAAAGGCATGCTGCGGCCCGAAGGCCTTCATATGGGGGTCATCCACCGGAATGCGGCTGGTTCCCGCCACTACAAAGCCCTCATGCTGTAGCCCGGCAGCCAAAACCCTGGCGCTATAGCCAAGACCAAAACAAAATAGCGAACTTGCGCGAACAGTCATCTTGCTAGTATTTAGGCGCATGCAGCACATCACACAAGCGGGACTCTTTGGCGTGGCGTTATTATTCGCCGCGGTCGTGGGCCCCGCGGCGGCTCAGACCAATACGGTTGAGGCCGCCCAGTATCGCGCCTGTCTGGCCAAGACTGAAAGCAATCCCGATGTGGCTTATGATGATGCGCTTGTGTGGCGTGATCAGGGCGGCGGAGTGCCGGCCCAGCATTGCGCAGCGCTGGCGCTGGTGGCGCTGGGTAAATATGCGGAGGCCGCAACGCGTCTTGCGGCGCTGGCCGAAGTATCGGGCGGGCGCGCCATGGCTCCGGCCCTGCTGGGGCAGGCGGGAAATGCCTGGTTGCTGGCTGAATTTCCTTCAAACGCCCTGAGCGTGCTCAGCGCCGCCTTGACCACCGGTGTGCAAAAACTTGCACCACAAGAGGAGGCGGATTTACGAATCGATCGCGCGCGCGCGCTGGCGGCCCTTGAACGCTGGGCCGAAGCGGAAAATGATCTTGGCAAAGCACTGTCGCTTGATCCTGAACGCGCCGCTGCCTATGTGTTTCGTGCGACGGCCCGGCGTATGGAAAACAAACTTGATCTGGCGCTGGAAGATTTGCAGCTTGCCCTGGCGCTCGGACCAAAAGATCCGGCCGCTTTGCTGGAACGCGGTATCGTCTATCGTCTGCAGGAAAAGCCTGAACTGGCACGCGCTGACTGGCTTGCAGCGATTGCGGCGGAACCGGAAGGTAAGGCGGCGGAAGCCGCGCGCGGCAATCTGGAAAAACTCGATCTGAAGACCCAGTGAATTAATCCCATTCCGCGCGCACGGCGTGATCCGTTTCATGCGCCAGACTTTCGCGGCGGTATGCCGCAATGTCTGGCGCGGGCGCCAGTTGCCGGATTGCCCACACCGCCATGGCGCGCACCAGCGCGGACGCATCCCTGAGCAACGGCGTAATGGTGGACAACAGAGCCGTATCGCCACTATTGCCTGCCGCGATCAGGCAGTTACGCACAAATCTGTCGCGCCCGGTGCGCTTGACCGGCGATCCGGAAAACCGCAAACGAAATGCCGCATCATCCAGGCGCAGCATTTCAGCCAGCGTAGTTTTCGATAAATCAGTAGACGGATGAAAAGCCGCTTCGCGCGCCTGTTGCGCCCATTTGTTCCACGGGCATACCGCCAGACAGTCATCGCAGCCATAGACCCGATTGCCCATGGGGATGCGAAACTCGCGGTCGATATGGCCCTTATGTTCGATCGTCAGATAGGAAATACAGCGTTGCGCGTCCAGCATGTTGGGGCCGGGAAAGGCGCGGGTCGGGCATATATCCAGGCAGGCGCGGCAACTGCCGCAATGGTCTGTTTCCGGTGCATCAAACGGCAAGGCAAGTTCCGTAAAAATCGCCCCCAGAAACAGCCATGAACCAAACTGCCGTGACACCAGGTTGGTATGTTTTCCCTGCCAGCCCAGGCCCGCGCTTGCCGCCAGCGGTTTTTCCATCACCGGCGCGGTATCCACAAACACTTTCACGCCAGCGCCTGATTCGGCGTGCAGCCAGCGTGCAACCTGTTTCAGGCGTTTTTTGATGACATCATGATAGTCGCGGCCCTGCGCGTAACATGAAATATTGGCATTACTCCGTTGAGCGAGTTTTTCCATCGGGTTTTCGTTTGGGCCGTAATTCATGCCCAGCATGATGACGCTGCGCACCTCTGGCCACAGTACGCACGGATCGGCGCGCCTGTCCGCCTTTGCCGCCAGCCAGTCCATGTCCCCATGCCGGCCAAGATTCAGAAATTCCTGAAAATGTGCGGCTGCGGCGCCTATGGCGTCGGGTGGCGAAATGCCTATGGCGTCAAACCCGGCTGCGTGCGCCTGCGCCAGTAATGCCGGTTTTAGCGCGATGCCGGTGGCGGCGTTCAAAAATCCAGATCCAGATAATGTGCGGGCGGCGTAAGGCCTGCGACACGATCAGCCAGGATCGGCCGTAAACTTGGCCGTGATTTCACGGGCGCGTACCAATCCTTGACCGCGGGGTAATCATCCCACGGCACCGCGCCCAGATAATCCAGGCACGATAGCTGGGCGGCTGCTGTAATGTCGGCGAGGCCAAATTCTTCGCCGGCCAGCCAGCGCCGCCGTTCCACCAGATAGGCTATGTAATTGAGATGCACCCGCAGATTGGCCTGTCCGGCGCGGATTGTGTCGCCCGATGGATTGGATCGGCTGGTCAGGCGCTTGTTCACTTTTTCGTACAGGATATAGGTTGTGACTTCGCGCTGAAATTTATGGTCGAACCAGGCGATCAGCCGCCGCGTTTCGGCGCGCAGCACAGGATCAAAGCCCATCAGGCGGCGGTCTGGATAGGCCTCGTCCAGATACTCGCAGATCACCTGACTGTCGGCGATCACCAGCCGCTCGCCTTCTTCTACCAGCACCGGGACTTCGGCCGCCGGGTTCAGCGCCAGAAATTCGGGGCGCCGCTCCCACGGCAATTCGGTGCGCAGTTCAAACCCCAGGCCTTTCTCGGCCAGGGCGATACGCACTTTTCGGCAAAACGGCGAAAGCGAAATGTGATATAAACGGCGCATTCACGGACTGTAGAGTATTTTTCTGCTAATACCATAATCTACGCGATGCTATATGCCTCTGACAATGAAACCATCCAAGGGTTATTTGAGTGCCGATTTTACATCTTGTCGTTTTGGCCATCGTGCAGGGTATTACTGAATTTTTTCCTATTTCATCCTCTGCGCATTTGATCCTTACTCCAAAGATCATGGGCTGGGTGGACCAGGGCCCGTTGATTGATCTGGCGGTGCATATTGGCACCCTGCTGGCGGTGATCCTGTATTTCCGCGCGGAAATGATCCGCATGACCCTGGGGGGAGTTTCCTTGCTGCGCGGGCGCTATACAGAGGACGCACGGCTGTTTTTGCTGTTGAGCCTGGCCAGTATTCCGGCGTTTGCCGCGGGCGCCGCCATTTATGCGCTGGGCGGCAATGAAATGATGCGCAATGTCGAGCTGATCGGCTGGACAACCCTGATTTTTGGTGTGCTGCTGTATATTGCCGACCAGTATGGCGAAAAACTGTACCGGTTGGAGCATGTCACGTACCGGAATGCCCTTATCATTGGCCTTGCCCAGACCATGGCCCTGATCCCCGGGGTCAGCCGTTCCGGCAGCACCATGACGGCCGCGCGGTTTCTGGGGATGGAACGTGCCGAGGCCGCACGGTTTTCGTTTTTAATGTCGATCCCGGTCACCATGGCGGCGGGGGGACTCGGGGCCATCGAGATAATTAAGTCCGGGCAGGCGGATCTGCAGATCGACGCAGTTATTTCCGGCGCCGTGGCGTTTTTGACGGCCCTGTTCGCCATCTCGGTGCTGATGCGCTGGCTGGCCACGTCCAGCTTTACGCCGTTTGTGATTTACCGGGTGATTTTGGCCATTGGCCTGCTGGTGTGGACCTATTTTTAAGCCGGTTTACTGGCTTCGAACTGGCCCGTTCGGCGATACCGGTACAGATAGGTCGGCAGGACCACTTCGGCCGAGGTTGGCTGGGTAATGCCCAGATCCTTTAGCGTCAGCGCACCTTCCGGCACAATATTATCGGTTTCCAGCAGCCGCACCTGATCCACCGTCAGCAGCGGTTTGGGCAGGATTTGCAGCAGTGCCGCCTGTATTCGCGCCGCAAAGAACGGCAATGGCAGTAATAAGCGCCGCCGTGCGGTATATTCCAGCACCATCTCCAGAATCTGCCGCATCGTATAAATGTGTGGCCCGCCCAGTTCGTATGTCTTGCCATCGGTTGACGGATCGTCCAGCGCGCGGACAATGGCGTCGGCCACGTCGCCCACATAGACGGGTTGAAACAGCGTATGACCGCCGCCAATCAGCGGCAACGCGGGAAGCATGCGCGCCAGCATCGCGAATCGGTTAAAAAAATCATCCTCCGGTCCGAACACCACGGATGGGCGCATGATCGTAGCAGTGGGGAAATGCTCGCGCACCGCAAGCTCGCCAGCGGCCTTGCTGCGGGCATAGAGGGAGGATGAGGCCGCATCCGCGCCGATGGCGGATACATGCACCAGCTTGCGCACACCGGCGGCTTTGGCGGCGCGGGCGATGGCTTCAGCGCCCTGGGCCTGCACTTTGGTAAATTTCTGCGGTCCGCTTTCATGCAGAATGCCAACCAGATTAATCACGCGATCCGCGCCACGCATGGCCTGAACGATAGAGCTTTCATACCGGATATTGGCTTGCACCGGCTCGATCTGCCCGACCTCGCCCATGGGTTTGAGATAGCCCGCCAGATTGGGTTGGCGCACCGCAGCCCGCACCCGTGCTCCGCGCTTGGCCAGCCTGCGGATTACATGGCGGCCAATAAAGCCGGACCCGCCAAAAACGGTGATAAGTTCGTTCGCCATCGGGTTATCTTACCTTCTGCACAATGTTGAATCAGCCCTTTTAACCTATACTGCCCGTACCCGTATAGCATTGAGTAATGCAGCATTTGCAGGGTCACCCCCAAATAATCTTTGACATTACGGCCCTGCATGGCTACCTCAACCCCCTGACTATCCTGATACTGTGCCCAGGTGGCGGAATTGGTAGACGCACTAGCTTCAGGTGCTAGCGCTCGCAAGGGCGTGGAAGTTCGAGTCTTCTCCTGGGCACCATCCGCCTTCGCTAATTTTGGCGAAGCAAAAATTTAGCTGCGGCGCGCCGGCGCCGGAGCGCGCGACGCGGATGTCGCGCCGTAGTTCCGCAGGAATGAAGGCGGACTGTTCTGCTACGAGGTTGCTTCACATGAACGTTGATCTGCATATTGGTGATCTGCCGGACAACATCTCGTTCGGGAGTTGTGTCGCCATCGACACCGAGGCCATGGGGCTAAACCCTCACCGCGACCGGCTCTGTCTGGCGCAGCTTTCGGCGGGCGACGGCACCGCGCATCTGGTGCGTTTCAACATGGACGACTATAACGCTCCCAATCTTACGCGCCTGCTGCGTGATCCAAATGTGATCAAGCTGTTTCACTTCGCGCGTTTTGATGTGGCCATGCTGAAACATTATCTGGGCGCTGACACCGCGCCGATTTATTGCACCAAGATCGCGTCACGTCTGGTGCGCACCTATACCGACCGGCATGGCCTGCGCGATGTGGTCAAGGATTTGCTTGGTCATGAAGTTTCCAAACAGCAGCAAAGCTCGGACTGGGGCGATCCCAATCTGAATGAGGCGCAACTGAAATATGCAGCATCTGATGTGCTGCATCTGCATGCGCTGAAAGCGAAACTGGACGAAATGCTGGCCCGCGAAGGGCGCACCGCGCTTGCCAGGGCCTGCTTTGACTTTCTACCGGTGCGCGCCGAACTGGATCTGCTAGGATGGCCGGAAATGGATATTTTCTCGCATTAGTGTATGATTCGGCTTTGCGTCCCCCATTGGGAAACCCGTATGAGTGTAGAAAAGCCGTTCTCCATCCCTGATATAGCCGCCCCCGGCGGTCCCGCCGAACTGGTGGCGGCGCGCCGTGTGCTGGAGATCGGCGCGCGGGCATTACTATCCATGGCGGAAACCCTGGATGGGGCGTTTATCGCGGCCCTGGATGTTCTGGGCGCGGTCAAGGGGCGGGTGATTGTCACCGGCATGGGGAAAAGCGGCCATATCGCGCGCAAGATTGCCGCCACATTCGCTTCCACGGGCACACCTGCGCAATTCATACATCCGGCCGAGGCCAGCCACGGCGATCTGGGCATGATCACCGGCGCCGACGCCTGTCTGATGTTGTCCAATTCCGGCGAGACGCCGGAACTTGGCGATATCATCGCGCATACGCGGCGCTTTGGCATTCCCCTGATCGGCATTGCGCGCAACCCGGACAGCACTCTGCTGCGCGCCGCGGATGTGGCGCTGGTGCTGCCGCCCGCACCGGAAGCCTGCCCGATGGGATTGGCGCCCACGACGTCGACGACCGCTTCACTGGCGCTTGGCGATGCGCTTGCGGTGGCGCTGATGGAGCGCAAGGGATTTTCCGCCGATGATTTCCGGCTGCTGCATCCCGGCGGCCAAATTGGTAAATCCCTGCTGCGCGTTGCGGATATCATGCATATGGGCGACGGCTTGCCACTTGCGCCACTGGACATGCCGATGAACGAAGTGCTGATGGTCATGACGCAGCAAAGATTCGGGTGCGCCGGGATTATTGGTCCAGACGGCAGCCTGGCAGGCATAATCACGGACGGGGATTTGCGCCGTCATACGATTACCGGCGATCTGCTGAAACTAACGGCGGCGCAGGTTATGACCGCTAAACCGAAAACCATTCATCAGGGCGCATTGGCCGTCGAGGCCCTCGGGCTGATGGCGGGTAAAATTACCTGTTTATTTGTGACCGGGCAGGCCGCAAGCCAACCGCAACCGCCCATCGGTATCGTGCACATTCATGACTGTTTGCGCGCGGGCGTGATGTGATGGCGAATACTGCACTTGACACAGAAGGCGCGCAGGACTGGCGCCACGCGCGCGCCTTTCCAACCAGTGGCGAGGATCCACGGCGTCGCCTGATCATGCGGCTGGTGAAATTCGTGTTACCCATAGTCGCGCTTTTTTTTCTGGCGCTGATGATTGCCTGGCCCCGGCTGTTCCGGGAAGAAAGCAAATTTGAGCTGACCAGTTCCGAGATATCGGCGGTGAAAGACGATTTGCGCATGAGCAGCCCGCGCTTTACCGGCATTGGGGCCGATAATCGTCCCTATATGGTAACCGCCGATTCGGCGGTTCAGGATTTGGATGACCATGAACTGGTGCGTTTGGATGTCTTGCAGGCCGATCTTTCCCTCAAAGATGGGTCATGGCTTTCAGTCAATGCCAAAAACGGGCTGATGCACAACGGTCTGCAAACCCTGCAACTGGACGGACAGATTGAAGTCTATTCAGATTCTGGCTATGCCCTCTATACGGAAAGCGCCCTGATCGATCTTGACTCAGGCGCGCTTTACGCAGATCGGCCTGTCCGCCTGCAAGGACCGTATGGGCATCTGCGCTCCATGACGATGCGCGCCACGGAACGCGGCCAGCGTTTACATTTTGCAGGCGACGTCAAAGTCATCATCTATCCGCGAGCCGGTGGTGCTGGATGATAAGGGCTTACACCACGCGCTTTTTTTATATTGCGCCTGTAATATTATGGATACTGGGGCTAACGTTTCGCCCGGTCTTTGCGCAGGGCGCGGCGGATTTGAACTTCAGTCATGATTCGTCGCAGCCCATAGAAATCACCGCCGATAGTCTGGACGTGGCGCAGGCGGACCAGACGGCGATTTTTTCTGGAAATGTGGTGTCAATACAGGGTGAATTACGGTTAGGTTCGGATAATCTGCGGGTCTATTACCGGGGCGGTGACGTGCGCACGTCGGGGCAAGGGGCCATCTCGCGGCTTGACGCCATCGGCGCCGTGGCGGTCAGTTCGCCGCGTGAGACCGCCACCAGCGAATGGGCGGTCTATGATGTGGATAGCGGGCAGATCACGCTGGGCGGGAAAGTAGTGCTGACACGGGGCCAAAACGTTTTGCGGGGAGAACAGCTGGTGATTGACCTGGAAAGCGGGCAAAGCCGTATCATAGGTGCGCCAAGCAGCGGTGGACGTGTGAAGGGCCTGTTCGTTCCGGCCAAGAAGCCGCAATGAAGCGATAGTCAGTTAAAGGTAGAGTGATGACACAAGGAAAGCAGACCGGAACAGAAAACCAGCCGGATGGCCCGCGTCTGGTGCTGGAAAATTCCGGTCTCGTGGTTGACAGGATCGGCAAGGGTTTCAATAAACGCCCTGTGGTGCGTGGGGTCAGCCTTAATTTACAGCGTGGCGAAGTGGTTGGCCTGCTGGGACCGAACGGGGCTGGTAAAACCACCTGTTTTTATATGATTACCGGTCTCATTCCGGTTGATTATGGCGCCATCACCCTGGACGGGCGCGAGATTACCCATCTGCCGATGTACCGGCGCGCGCGGCTTGGGATTGGGTATCTGCCGCAGGAAGCCTC
>JAUSQH010000156.1 GCA_030652895.1 Alphaproteobacteria bacterium | reverse complement strand
AAATATTTCAGCGTGGCGACGAAATGCGCACCCCCGCCGCCAGCCGCTCGCGCAGCACTTCGCGGCGGAAGCGGAACAAAGCGGCGGGGCGGCCCCGTTGTTGCGGCTGAATTTCACCGGTGTTTTCGACGATACGGCTGTTCTCGACCAACCGGCGGAAATTCTGTTTGTGCAGCGGCGTACCCAGAATCGCTTCCACCGTGCGCTGTAATTGGAACAGGCTGAATGTTTCCGGCATCAGGTCAAACACCACCGGCCGGTATTTCAGTTTCGCGCGCAATCGCCCCATGGCGGTCGCCAGTATGCGGCGGTGGTCCGACATCATCGGATTTCCCAGTGGCGGAGGGGGCTGTAATCGTTGCACGCCTTCACCTTCGCGCCGCGCCTCGGCGACGAGCCCGGCGCCGTAGAGCAGCTGGTAGCGCTCCAGCACGATCTCCTCGTCCCAGCTTGCGCCGTCCAGCGCAAAGCAGATATTCGCGCGGTCCTGGCGCACGCGTTGTTCGGATTTCGCCGGCCCGGCCTGTATCCAGGCATGCAGCAGCGGCGCGATCACTTTGTCGATAAAGACCGGGCGCCCGTTGCGCCAGTCTTCCCAGGGAAAATAGTCGTACCAGGAACGCCAGGCCGCATTCTCCGGGGGCGTCATATCCGCCTCATGGGTTAACGCCAGATAACCAACGGAAATCACTCTTGGGCCACCTTCGCGTTCACGCGGGTGGCGTCCGCTGTCGCCAAAAGTATACAGCTGTTCAACATAGCCCAGGGTGACACCGATGCGCCCGGTAACGGTTTCGCGCAGTCCAATATCCAGTGTGCGATGGCGGGCGGCGTCAAATGGCCCCGACGGCAACGCGTCGCCCGCCACATCAAAGCCGCGCGCTATGCTGCGCGCCTCCGCCTCGTCAAGGGCTGGACCATGGCGCACCAGCACGAGCGGCCTGCCATCGGTAACCGCGACGATTACCGCTCCCAGATCGATGATCATGTCGGTATGTTTGGGAGCCTCCATGCCTGGACTTTGATTTACAGCTTTGCGGGCATGGAAAACAATGTGCCTTCCATGTCGAACTCGCCAGGCCCCATTTCGTTGACCGCTTCGATCATCCGGCCCTTGCGTCCCATCAGTTTGTCTGCAACGGCCACCAGGCGGCGATTGGGCTGGGCGTGGCGCGCGGCGGTGCGCATTATCTGTGCGGCGCTACGTTCGTGGCCTTCGTTCAGATGGCACAGGGCGATATAGGCGGTGGCGGTCGAACGGCTGATCCCTGCCCAGCAGTGGATCAGCATCGGCGCGCTTTGATCCCAGCTGTCGATGAAACCGAGGATATCCCTGATGTGCTCGTCACCGGGTATGACCAGTCCTTCGCGTGGCTCAGCGATGTCGTTTACCGATAGCCGCAAATGCCGCTCACGGTGCACTAAAGGCGGCGTGTCTATCATTGATGCAGGGTCGAGCAAGGATACAAGATGTGACGGCGCCAACCGTTCAATCGAAGCATGCACCTGGCTAAGCGGACAAACATATATCATTGTGAATTCCTCAATTTGACCGGCCAACACTTGCCTATAGATAAATCTGCCATAGTGCCAGCACACATACCTTATTTTGGAGCCAATATGCGAAAGCGTTCCAGAAAGGCGCGCTTGGCCCGGCTAGGGGAAAGCTGATGAATTTCGGGACAGACAAGATTGCGCGGCCGGTCAAAAATCCGTCCGGCTTCGGCGACGTCAAACCCGGCTACGGAGATAGCCTCGAAATAGGCGCTGGCGCGGTCGGCGCGCTTGATCGTTCGCGCAATTTCATCGGGCAGCAGCGCAGGCAATCCAAATCGCAGCCGTATGGCGCTGTCCAGCCGCTGTTCCAGCGCCTTATAATTGGTCCCGACCGCCGCCTTGAAGGGGCTGATCAAATCTCCCACCACATATTCCGCCGCATCATGAAGTAACGCCGCCAGCCGCCAGCGTTGTTCGGCGCGCGGTTGTATACAGTCATATAAAGCCAGAACCAAAAGCGAATGTTGCGCGACGCTGAACGGCCACGGGCCATTTGTCTGACCGTTCCAGCGCGCAACACGCGACAGGCCGTGGGCGATATCTTCTATTTCAATATCCAGCGGAGAGGGGTCCAGCAGATCCAGCCGCCGCCCGCTCAGCATTCGTTGCCAGGCCCGTCCCTGCTTATCTTTATCCTGTTTTTGTGTTTTCACGTACATATCACCAGTATTACTTAGAGTTGTATAGATTATATTCTTAAATAGAAAAATTATACCACACGTTTAACAAATGTGGCGAAATTAAGTCAAAAAAATTCCTGTATTCGCGTAAATATGAACATTGAATTCTGAAAGGTCGTCCATATTTATTGTGTAGCAGAGGACGAGAGCATGGATAGAAACAATATCATACTAACAATCTTCGAATATTGGCGATCCAAGCTCAAGGGCCGCCGACTACCCTCCCGGTCGGATATTGTGCCGGGCGAGTTACGCGAGTTGTTGCCCTTCTTGTTTATTGCGAAGGTGAATACGATAACCCCTGCAGGGCGTGAGATCAATTTACGGCTTGTCGGGACCCATATCGAGCGAGCCCTGGGGTTCGATCTTACAGGCTTTCCTGTTGGCGGCGTGGCTAGACACTGGCAGGATTTTACTGTTGGGCGCGATTTTTTCGATGCAGCAAGCCAGCGCAGCGCGATTATTGCCACGCATGAGTTGCGGGGCACTATAACCCCTGAAAAATTTCTGCCCCAGCAAACCGGCGCCGCCTTTTTGCGCTACCATAGGGTGGTGCTGCCTTTGTCGTGCGATGGGTTTCGCGTGGACCGCCTTTTAGGCGCACTGGTTGCGGAGGTGCGCGAGAATGTCTGGGCAATGTGGCAGGCGCCCTTTGCATTTGAAGTAAAGGCCAAAAAGCTGCTGACATCCCCTTTCACCTGGTCGGCAAATGCGAAATCTATTGCGTTACCGGCACGCCGGGTTCTTGTTTAGCGGTACGTATCGTGAGAGAGGTTTTCACGCTGGCCACATTTGGCGCAGACGTCAGATTTGCGGTTAAAAAGCGCTGAAATTCTGAAAGGTCATGCGCGACACATTTCAGTATGAAATCGATTTCACCGTTCAGCATGTGACATTCGCGCACAATTGGCCACGCGGCCACCATTTGCTCGAATGTTACGAGATCGGCCTCCGCCTGACTGCGCAATGACACCATGGCGAATACCGTGACTTCATATCCCAACGCCCTGGCGTCCAAATCCGCATGATAGCCCCGAATGAACCCTGCTTCTTCCAGTGCACGCACCCGGCGCAGGCAGGGCGGCGCGGAAATGCCCACCCGGTGTGCAAGCTCGACATTGGTAATGCGGCCATCCGCCTGCATCTCCCGAAGGATCATGCGATCAATTTCGTCCAATTTAACCCGTTGCATGGTGATCGAATTCCGAGACTTATGATGTAAATGATAATATTATTACAAGCGTGAGTAATTATATAACCCAATTAGGGCCAATGAGTAACAATCATAAGCCTTTACGACCGCCCGAGCCTACCTGCTGGGTTGTTACCGATGGCAATGCGGGGATGGAAAATCAGTGCCTGGGTCTGGCTGAAGCGCTGGGTGTCATCGCACAGGTCAAACGCCTTAGACTGCGTGCCCCGTGGGAATGGCTGCCACCGCGGCTGGGCAGGCTGGCAAACCCGCTCGCGGGGCTGGATGCGCGCGGCGATATGCTTAATCCTCCCTGGCCGGATTTATTGATCGCCACTGGGCGGCGAACTGTTGCCGTCAGCGCGATGATCAAGCGGCTGAACAGCAGGACCGTGACCGTGCAAATCCAGAACCCGCATTTTCCAGTGTCAGCCTTTGATCTGGTGGTGACGCCCGCGCATGACCGCCTGAGCGGCGCGAACGTGATCACGACGGCGGGGGCGCTGCACCGGGTTACGCGGGTGCGCCTGGATATGGCGGCGCAGGAATTTCGCAGCGCTCTGGCGCATCTGCCGCGGCCGTTGATTGCCGTGCTGATTGGCGGCGCCAACAAGGCGTACCGGATGAATCCGCAAATCATTGCAAGATTTGCCGATAGCCTGCGTGATCTGGCAGCGGAAACCGGGTGCAGTTTTGCCGTCACGCCGTCACGCCGCACAGGAGATGACAATATAGCCGCGTTGCGCAAGGGGCTGGCCGGGATGCCGCATACGCTTTGGGAGGGGGAGGGCGCCAATCCCTATTTCGGCTATCTGGGGTTGGCCGACGCGGTGATTGTCACGTCGGACTCGGTCAATATGGTGAGCGAGGCTTGCGCATCCCAAAAACCGGTTTATGTATACAATCTTCCGGGCGGGTCGGCTAAATTTAATGCCTTTCATACGGCAATGCGTGAAAGCGGCGCCGTGCGGCCCTTCATTCCGGGGCAGACAACGCGGCTTGAATCATGGACGCCGCCTGCGATTGATGATACGGCCACGGTGGCCAGGGCGGTCAAACGCCTGCTTATTATTCGAAACAACTGACGGATACGGCATGCCGGTGCTTGATATAGCGGCTCTGCAGATAGCCCCTTTGCAACATGATCCGTTTGATTATGTGCTGGTGCCCGGTTTTGTGAACGTGGCGGCGCTGGCGGATATCAACAGGGATTTTCCGGCGGTTCCGGGACCCGGCTCGTACCCCCCGGCGCGTCTGGATATTCGCGGGCGGTTTGGCACGTTGCTGGACGAACTGGATGGTGTGGAATTTCAGACGGCCATCGCGGAGAAATTTGGCGTCGATCTTTCCGGCTATCCCACCATGTTTACCGTGCGCGGGTTTTGCCGCTTGTCCGATGGCAAAATACACAATGACAGCGAAACCAAAATTATTACCGTACTGCTCTATCTGAACCCGCCATGGGAAGCCGGGGCGGGCCGTCTGCGATTATTGCGCGGCCCGGATGATCTGAACGATATGGCAGCGGAAGTGCCGCCCGATGGCGGCAGTCTGCTGGTGTTCCGCCGCGCTGCAAATAGCTGGCACGGGCATGAACCCTATGAAGGGCAGCGCCGCGCCATCCAGATGAACTGGGTGCGTGATGCGGGTGTTGTTCGGCGCGAACAGTTGCGGCACCGTATATCGGCGGCGGCCAAACGCCTCGTTCCATTTGTGTGAGTGCAGATGGCGCTGAACCTTGAAACTTTCTCTAACGCCGATATGAAAAGCGGCTGGCGGCCTGGCAATAATGCGGGCGGCCACTCGCTGTTCAAGGCGCTGGGTCATCCGATGGCGGCGCGCCGCGGGCGGGCATTGTTTGACGCATGCCTGCAAAATGGCCCTATCGCGATTTACGATCCGCGCGGGGTCGCGGCGGCGTTCGATGCGCTGTTCGGAATTTCGCGTTGTGAGATTGAAAATATTTATGTGCAGCGTGTAGAAGATCAGGATACGGATATTTTAGGGAAATCCGCCAGATTGCTGACGGAATTGCCGCAATCGAAGGCCAGGACACTGCTGGTCCTGTCGTTTGATGCGGCGCGCCTCACGGGACACTTGCAACCGTTGCTGCCGGCCGGCATGACTGTACGTTCACTGGACGAGATGCGCATTGACGCAGAGATGTTGACCAACACCGGCAATTATACTGACCCGCTGAATTTCGCGACGAATTTTGCGTTGTTCCGGGATGTGGCGGGCAGGGATGCACAGGGCGGGCTGCACACCACCATTACGACCGCAAATTACTGGGGCATGCAGGGGGCGGAAAACCCCGGACTGTGGCTATGCCTGTTCGATGCGAATGGAAATGTGCTGGCGGAGTGGCATGAGCCGTTGCCGCAGGCAGGCGCGTTGATCCGAATTGACAGCCGTGAGGTGCGCGCGCGTTTTGGCCTAGGGGATTTTTGCGGATCGTTGTTCATGCATGCGCTGCGCGTGGTGAAACATGACATCGTCAAATATGCGCTGGATATTCATGGGGAAGACGGGGCCGCGCTTTCGTGCAGTCATGACGCCAATGCGTGGCCAGCAGATTTTTATGCGGGGATGCCTGCGGCACAGTCCGATGAGCGCGTGATCCTGCATATTCAGAACAGTCACCCGACACCTATCCCTGCAGGCATTATCGGGCTTGGCATTATGGGCGGGCGATCGGTCAACAGACTGGAGATCGAAATCGCGCCGTTCGCCACTTACGCACTGGACGTGGCGCAGCTATTGCCGCAGGCGCGTTGGCCCGATCAGGTCGAAATTCATGCCGGACGCTATTTCGTCCGTCCACGCTATGAAACCGTGCGGGGCGACGGACGCAGGCGGATTGCCCACGCCAACGTCGAACGCACCGATTTGCAGTCTGATCCGCGTATTCCACAGCTGTCCAAAAGCATGGGCAAGGCCTATCTTATGCCGCTGCCGGTGCCGCCATTGAAAGAGTTTTCCTCGTTGATGCTGCCAACGCCCATGGCGGCCGGTCAGCGGGAATTGCCCGTGCGGGCGGAACTTTATGATGCGAACGGTGACAAGGTTGCAGAACATTTCATGGGGCGTCTGCAGCGGCGCGACAGTGTTCCACTGAGCATTGACAGCTGGTTGAGACAATCGGGTGCGACGCTTGCATCCGGGTCCGGGCATATCGAGTTTCTGTATGATTTTCGCGATGGCGGCGAGGCGGATGGCTGGCTGCATGCGCTGGGGAAATATACGCTGCGTTCGAGCGGCCATCAGGCGGAAACAATTTTCGGCGCACATATTTATAACGTGCCAGTGATATATAAGGACGAGCCGCAATCCTACACTGATACCCCGCCGGGGTTGTCGACCCGGCTGTTTCTGCGGCTGGGGCAAAATCTTGGAATAAAAATGGATGCGCTGTGCCATCTGATTTATCCGGCGTCACTTCCCTGGCATAAAAAATCCAGTACACAGATCATTCTGCATGATGGCGATGGTCAGGTCGTGGCGCAAAAACAGGTTGCCATTAAGTGCAGTGGCAGCCTGTTCTGGCGCTATTCGGAAATGTTTGACGCAGGAGATCGCAAGGCGGCGGGTCCAGGCGCCTATGTCATCGTGCGCGACGCCACCTGCCGTCTGTTTGGCTTTCACGGGCTTATGCATGGAACCACCAGTTTCAGCCTGGATCACATGTTCGGATTTTAGCTCACGCCGGTTACGCTACTTTGCGCCGATATTGCGCCTGTTGATTTTCCGATAGCCTGGTCTTAAGTCCGCCTTTTGCGCCCTGCCCGTGACGGTGAATCCCGATACTCAACAAACCCCGGAACGAGATAGGTATGGCATACTAAAATACTCCTGCCGTCATTCCTTCTTGCCTGTTTCGCGGTAATCGCCGAAGTCCGCGTCGCGGTTGCTGAGGGCGGTGGTGAGGCCCTGCTCGCCGATGGATTTGATCCAGGTTTGTGAGGTTTCGGTAAAACTGGCCAGGCCCTGAATTTCGGTGGTGGCGCGAAGCGCGGCGCGAATGCCCATAATGTCCATCTGGCGGTGCACGCTGCGCTTGTTGAACTGTTGCAGATCTGGCGGCACCTTGGCTACGCGGGCCGCCATTTCCAGCACCTTGGCCTCCAGCTGATCCGCAGGGACCGAGGCGTTGGCGAAACCGCATTCGGCGGCCTCGATCCCGGTCATGCTGTCGCCGGTCAGCATCATTTCCATGCCCTTGCGCATGCCCATCACCCAGGGGAAGAACTGATTGTCCGGCGGGCTGATGGAACGCACCGGCGGATAGCCGATCTTGGCGTCATCGGCCACATAGATCAGATCGCAGGACTGCGCCAGTTCCATGCCGCCCGCCAGGCAATAGCCGGTAACCTGGGCGATGACCGGTTTCGCCAGATCCCAGATGTAAAAACAGCCCTCAAGCACGTGACGCGGCCAGTTGGCGAGGCCGCCTGCGGTGTAATAGGGCTGGCCCTTGGTCACATTGGTTTTCAGGTCATACCCGGCGCTGAACGCTTTTTCATTGCCGCGAATGATCATCACGCGCACGGAACGGTCCTGATCGGCGCGCGTGAGTGCGTCGAACAGCTCGCCGCGCAGGGCGTTGCTGAGTGCATTGCGCGCCTCGGGCCGGTTCAGGGTGATGCGGCGGATATGTTCGGTTCCCGGCGGGGTGTCGACGATTACATATTTATAGTCGGGGGTATCGCTCATCTGGTTTCCTCCCACGTTTATTTCAGGTTACAATAGAAGCTATTGGCATATTAGAGGAAGCTGACATGCAAAGCGAAGTGAAACAGGTGCAACTGGTCGAGGTTGGTCCGCGCGACGGTCTGCAAAATGACCCTACTTTGCTGGATGTGGACACCCGGATCGAGTTCATCACCCGGCTGGTGGATACAGGGGTGAAACGCATCGAGGCGGTCAGTTTCGTCAATGACAAACGGGTTCCTGCCATGGCCGGGGCGGAGGCGGTAATGGCGGGCGTGCCGCGCGGGCGCGGCGTCAGCTATATCGGGCTGGCGCTGAACACGCGCGGGTTTGACCGTGCGGTGCTGGCTGGTGTGGACGAGGTGAACTATGTCGTCTGCGCGTCCGACACCTTCAACCAGCGCAATCAGGGTGCCCCGCGCGCCGCCACCCTTGCCGCCATGCACGATATTGCCAGCAAAGCCAGGGACGCCGGGCTGCCATGCAGCCTGACGGTCGCCACCGCGTTCGGCTGCCCGTTCGAAGGCGAAGTGGATGTAGCCGTTGTATCCGAAATCGCGCGCCAGGCGGCGGATGCAGGCATTACCGAACTGGGCCTTGCAGATACTATCGGGGTTGCAACGCCGTTAAACGTCAAGACTTTGGTGGCCGCCGCCCGCGCCGCCGCGCCGGGCATGGCGTTACGCTGTCATTTTCACAATACCCGTAATACCGGCATCGTGAACGCCTATGCGGCGGTGGAGGCAGGGATAAGCGTGCTTGACGCGAGTACCGCCGGCATCGGCGGGTGTCCGTTCGCACCCAAGGCGACCGGCAATATCGGCAGCGAAGATCTGCTGTATATGCTGCATCGCATGGGGATTGAAACCGGCATTGATCTGCCCAAACTGATCGAGGTGGCGAAATGGCTGGAAGGGGCGCTGGGCCACGCAACATTCGCGCAGGTCAGCCGGGCCGGCCTGTTCCCGGCTGCGGCCTAGGGCATGACCACACTCACGATTGCCAGCTGGAACATCAACTCTGTCCGGCTACGGATTGATACAGTAGCGCGGTTTTTGCAGGAATATCAGCCTGACGTGCTATGCCTGCAGGAGACCAAAGTGGTCAATGATCAGTTCCCGGATAAGATGTTCCGAAAACTGGGCTATGACTCCATCGCGCTGAACGGGCAAAAAGCGTATCACGGTGTAGCCATTCTATCGCGGGTTCCATTTGAGGCGATGGATCTACGGGAATTTTGCGATAAGGGCGACGCGCGCCATGTGGCGGTGACGCTGCCGGGAGATATAGAATTACATAATTTCTATGTGCCTGCGGGCGGCGACGAACCGGACCCGGCGTTAAACGTCAAGTTCGCCCACAAGCTAGCGTTCCTCAGCGAAATGGCGGACTGGTTTGAAGCCTGGCCGCGGCAAAGTAAGCATCGCATTCTTGTGGGCGATCTGAATGTCGCGCCGCTGGAGCATGACGTTTGGTCGCACAAACAGATGCTGAAAGTGGTCAGCCATACCCCTATTGAGGTGGACCATCTCGCCCGAGTTCAAGACGCGCATGGCTGGATCGATGTGGCGCGGCAATTTATCCCGCCCGAGGAGAAGCACTACACCTGGTGGAGCTATCGCGCCGCCGACTGGCTGGC
>JAUSQH010000154.1 GCA_030652895.1 Alphaproteobacteria bacterium | reverse complement strand
GGAAAAACAATCAGATCAGCTTCGCGCAGCCGGTCCAGTACTTCGTCATCGGGCAGGTAATCGGTCACCAGCGTTATCGCGGCCCCATGTGGACTGGCCGCAATTGCTGCGCGGCAACGCTGAAGTTCAGCTTCTGATTCGGCGGCCGGATAGGTAGCGTTCAGCATCAACAGACGCGACCCAGGATAACTCTCGCGTAAATACCCCATGGCTTCTATTAGCTGCGTATACCCCTTACCTGGCAACATATAGCCGAAACACGCAATTAGCCTGCTGTCGGTGCCGTTCACGGGTGTAATCTCCGGTATTCCCAGCGGCAGGCTAACCCCGTGCGGAAACAGCACCACATTCTCGATCAGCCCAAGCTGCTTCATCCGGTTCAGATCGTCAACGCCATGTACATAGAGCCTTGTCGCCAGGGCCAACTGTTCCGAAATAATGCTCAGGGAAAGAGTTTGGTTCCGGCGCACAATATCTGCGGTGGCATGGAAGAAAATATGAACACCAATCCCTTCCGCCATCAGACGCGTAATCAGGCGGCCCAGGCTTGCCAGATCAAAAAATCCGAAATTGAATTGAATCACCGCGGCAGCGACGCCGGCGGCGCGAATGGCCTGATACAGATCATCCAGTTCGTCGTCCCAGCCGCTGCGCCAGCATCGCGTGACAAAGTCTTCATCCGACGCGGTCCTATCATCTGCGTGGTTGGCGAGAACCATCATCTGACCGACAGGAACGGCAACGCTGAGCGAGCGCGCATAGGCCGCAATGCCACACCGGGTATTCCATGTCGTTACCCAGGCGGCGCGCGGCATATCGCGTGGGACCGTTCCTGCATCAAGCGCTGCAATGGCCTGACGATTACGCTCCGCCACGTGCCCCCAGCGCCAATTGTCCAGCAAAGTCTGCTTGCCAGCGGCCGCACGGCGCAGCCTTTCTTCGGCGGGCGCCGTAAATACCGCGCGTAAATTGCGCACAAGATCGTCCAGATCGGGCTCCACCCAGACGGAATCGAACTGCTCCATATGGGTTCGCGCATAAGCAAATTTATAATCCACCAGCCAGGCATTTTCCGGTGTGCAGAAATCCATCTGCCCGCCATAGGCTGTTGTAATCACCGGCTTGTCAAACAGCATGGCCTCGGCAATGGGCAGTCCGAACCCCTCACCGCGGCTGGGCGCCACCAGCGCGTCACAGCGCCCATAAATATCCGCAAGCTCGCCGTCGCTTATATCCGTATTGATCACAATGACTTCTGCGGCGTCGGGGAAACGATCGCGAAATTCCGCCAGCAGGATTTCGATCCGGTTATGAATATTGGGGAAGGTCTTGATGACAAGCGACACTTTGTCTTCGCGCGTGAACGCCTTCCCGAACGCCTCCAGCAACACGTCAGCACCCTTGCGCGGAAAACAGGACGACACGTGCAAAAAGCGGAAACCGTCGGGGCCTAAGCCGCCGCCAAATTCTTGCGGTTGAATATGCAGCAGATGGTCGACACCCGCACCGCTGACGCTTACGGGCACACGTACGCCATTATCCTTCAGAACCTTTTCCACATAGCTGGAAAGAACTGTCACGTGGGTCAAAGAACGGTTAAAATCATTCACATAGGCGGCGGGAAACCCGGATTCTTCCCATGCATAATTGCTAAATGCATTGGCGGGCGCGCGCATATGCGCGACACGGGGCGGATACATATCGCGCAATAACACATCGCACATGGCGTGATCTTTTCCGCGGCGCCACATTTCGTTGCACTCGCTGTCTGCCGACAAAAAACCGGAATTGGGCATATAGTCCCCCGGGCCGTCGGTGGCATGCAGCGCCACATCAATTCCTTTGCGGTGCAGGGCCCGGGCAAACTCCCGATTTACCAGCGCCAGACTATAGCTGCTGTCGAACGGCCCCTCGATGCGGATTTCGGGAGCCGGTTGCCGCGTCGACTGTGTGGGCCGGCGCATTTCCACGCCAACATCCTCAAGAAAACCAGCAAGCGCATTACGCAGGGTTTCACGTTCGAAGCGCCGCAAATTGCGCCGCTGACCAAGCAGAATACGCCTGCGTAAATCAGGCGCTTCCGACACCACTTTGATCAGACCTGCTGTTCTGGGATGATCTTTGCGCGACAACAAAAGCCCGCCCTCGCCAATCGTGTCCGCAATGGCGCCGCTGTTATAGGCGATGACAGGCGCATCATGCGCCATCGCTTCGATCAACGGCATGCCAAAGCCTTCATGCTCGCTCATCGACACAAAAACATCCG
The DNA here is from genome assembly GCA_030652895.1 of Alphaproteobacteria bacterium. GTDB lineage: Bacteria > Pseudomonadota > Alphaproteobacteria > UBA11222 > UBA11222 > UBA11222. The sequence continues at coordinate 5,828 of JAUSQH010000154.1, read as the reverse complement.
CCGTCTGATAAATAGCCGACAGGCTGTCATCAGAAATCTTACCTGTTATCTCGACGCTGTCGCCTAGATGCAGATCGCCACACATGTGCTTCAATCGCGCCAGATAATCCTGCGATGAAACGTCTCCCGCCAAAATCAAACGTGCCGGAAGTGCAAGACGACGGCGCAGATGCGCAAAAATCGAAATCAGATCATGCTGACATTTATTTTCTGAAATACGCCCGACGAACGCCATGTTGAAGGAGCCACTCAGGCGATTCATCAAATGCTTGTCAGCCACGACACTCCGCATCCGGTCTATATTCACCAGCAGCGGAATGGTCACTGCATTTTCATACCCCAACTGCAGCAGTTCACTGGTGTTGAAAGCTGAATCACCAATTGCCCCGATAAATCGCCTACGCCAGTCCGCAAGTTGTTTGCGCCCTATTTCAGAGTAGGCGCGCATCGGGCTGCCCGCTGGGAAAAACTCCGCGGGAGTAATGTTGTGATAAATTATGACCAGACGGCTTTGCAGCGCTTCGACCCAGGCGCCATGGTTATGCCCCAGTGAATGGTGCAACAGCAAAAGCTGATCCGGGCTATCCGGATACGCTTCGATAGGCCGCAAAATATGCGTCAGTTCGTGCGCGATCTGGGCGCAGTAGATTTCGGATTCAAACCCCAATTCATGTAACAGTTCACGTATGAACAGCATTGAATTGGTCACGCCATCACCAAAGGCGGAACCGACATGAAACTGATGGATTGCGCGCGGGTTCGGTGACACGGAGTATCAGGCCTTACGCGCCCAGATGGCGTAATCCATCGGCCCGTAAAAAAGCTGATTAAGCCGGGTTACAACCGCATCTGTCCCCTTCATCTTCAACGCATCATCCGCCTCATGTAAATAAATCACTTCCGCATCGATAAAACCGCGTTGCTCCACCATGAAGCGTGAAACCGACGGCGGCAACGGCGCGCGATGGGTCGGATCGCTCCAGAATGTACTGGCGCCGACAATCAGGTTCTCCGGATTGGGTGTCTCAAACAGCAAGAAACCGCCGGGCGCCAACACACGGTTGGCTTCGTCAATGATGCTGATCAGATCATCCAGGGCAAGATGCTCAATTATATGAAACCCCGTCAGGCCTGCAAGGCTGGCATCTTCCAGACTGCGCAAATGCGCCAATGCTTCCGCCTCGCGCACGTCAAGCGCGCGGGCGCGCGCATCGGCGACAAAAACACTATTCAGATCAATACCATATGCCGCAACGCCCCGCGCCCCTAACATTTCAATCCATTCGCCACGGCCACACCCGATATCCAGCACCGGCAGATTTTCCGGGTTAGTCTTTATCCGGTCGAGATAAACTTCCAGACGGCGTTTGATTTCTTCGCGGCTGCCGCGAAACGAATCTTCAAAAGCTGCATAATAGGAATCCAGCGCATCCGTCCGTACAGGCTTATTGGCCTCGGCCGAAGCCGCCGGCGCACCGGGCCGCAAGCCTGAAGTCTCGATAGCCGCCGTTAGCCTGCGTTGCTGAAACAGTGTCTCTGCGCGATTTCTGGCGCCGCGGGTTTTTTCTTCGGCCACTTCCTGACGCAAAGCGGTCACATGCGCAAGATTGAGTTCATGCGCTGTTTTCAAACGCTGCTCAACAAATTCCACTTCTTGGCGCAACTCTCCAATACGGGCGTTACTCAGTGCTATTTCCGTGCACAGTCGTTGTTCCGTGGACGCAAGCTTTTGCTCTGTTGAAGCGAGCTCGCGCACTGTCATCTCAAGACGCCCACGCGTCTCGTGCACAAGCGCCAGGCTCTTCAGCCATCGCAGACCATAACCAAGATAGGGGGTGGCCAGCAGCCGCGCCCCGACCTGCCGTTGCCGTTGCCAACGGTTTAGCATTGCCAGCACCGCACCCAAGACCGGGATATCGCGCAGCAGCATCTTTAGTGCAAGCAAAGATGAGTCCGAAGGAAGGGGCGCCATTTCCAACCCCATCGCCAGCGACGGGGCGACAAGTTGCTCCGGCTGCTGCAATTCAACCTCAGTACGCCGTTCCAGCGCCGCCACGTCAATATCGGGATTGTTGGCCTCTATCATGATTACCGACCGCCAGCCACATGCAGGCTCGGCTCCAGCCTGCACAAGCCGTCAAAATGCGGTCCTGCATACCCCGCCACTTCGAAATCCAGCAGATTGTCGCACCAATGATAGCAGTCCGTCAGGTGGTTGTCCTTGTCATGCAACGCGGCGGTCACCGTATAAAGGCCTGGGCCCAGATTGACCGCCATCCGCATAACGAAACTGATCTGTTCGCCCGCAGCAAATGTTAGCGGATGCCCAAGGAAATAGGTGTTCGTCCCGTATATGTCCTGGCCCAGCCGGTCGCGAATCATAATGCCAAGCGTAACCGACTGCATCGCTTGTGTGGCAACCATATCAAAAACAAAATCGGCAACTTCGCCAGAGGAAAACACCTGACTGCCAGATTTCTGCCCTACCACCCGGGCGCCCTGAATACTGACAATTCCGGTTCCGTAACTATTGGCCTTTGCAAAGCTGTTTTTGGGCGCGGACGCAACTGGGGGTGGTTGCAGCAACAGGGCGTCCTTATCCATATCTGCAATCAGCCGGTAATAATAATTCACCGCCTCGTCGGGCGAACCGGAAAAAACCGTCACGCCTTCTTCCAGCACAATGGCGCGGTCACACAGAACCTTGACGGCATTCATATCATGCGAAACAAATAGTATGGCGCCCCCTGCGGCGCGGAACTCCTTGATACGCTGCATGCACTTTTGCTGAAAATGCGCGTCCCCCACCGAAAGCGCCTCATCCACGACCAGACAGGACGGATTGGCATGTATGGCAATGGAAAAGGCCAGCCGCATGGTCATCCCGGACGAATAAGTGCGCACGGGATGATGAATGACGTCGCCTAGTTCGCTGAAATCGATAATGGCCTCACGCTGGCGCTCCACCTCAGCCGGTGTCATTCCCAGCAGCGCGGCGTTAAACGCGATATTGTCATACCCAGACAGTTCCGAGTTAAACCCCGTACCCAACTCCAGCAGGCCAGTCACCCGGCCAGAAAGCTTGACACTGCCCTGATCGGGCAGAATAACCCCCATCACCAGCTTTAGCAGCGTTGATTTTCCCGCGCCATTGCGGCCAATCACCCCAAGAACCTGGCCTGCCTCAAGCTTGAAATCAATGTTCTGGACGGCAAGCTTGTCGTCATGCAGTTTTCGCCGGAACACCAGTTCGCGCAGCCGGTCGCTGTGGCGCCGGTAGATGCGGTAATGCTTGCTTACATGGTCAACGGTGATCATGGGTGCCCTACCTTAACCGGTCATATCGCGTCGCGGATCTGGTGTTCGCTGTGGGACAGCAGCCACATCATCACGCCCGCCATCAACACACTTCCGCCCAGCAACAGCAATACATGGCCCATATCCGGCACGTTCCCGTAGACGAATATCTGATGATACTCGCGCACAAACCACCATGCGGGGTTGAACGTCTGCATTGCCTGCATGAAATGTGGAACCGAATCAATGGTGTATACAATCGGCACCATCCAGAACCATAACATGGTGACAACCCCGACGATTTCCCGGACGTCGCGTAAAAATACCATCAGAATGGCCCCGATCAGACCAAGCGAGAAAGCCATAAGCTGCTGGCAGACGATCAACAGTGGCAAAGCCAGTAATCCAGCGGATAATGGCACCGATAATACCAAACTGAGCAGGGTAAACAGGCCCAGAGTGCATACCAGGGTTATCCCTTCCACGACTGCAATATGAACGGCAACCAGACTCAGGCTAAGCGGTATTTTACTAAGTATTGCCCGCTTATCATAGAACACCGTCGTCATACGTGAAATAGTGCTCGCAAAGGCCGTCCAGGGCAGGATGCCGGATACCAGATAAATGCCATAGCCATAAGTTCCCGTCTGAGTCCCTGGCAGGCGCGGGCCAATTAATCCGCCGAATATGATGACGAAAATGAGAATCTGGAGCATTGGCGTCAACAGTAACCAGCCTCTGCCCAGCGCAACGCCCGAATAACGGTCGGCAAAATCCTGCCTAACAAAATGCCATAGCAATGCGAAGTTCATGCGCGAAATATCGCCATTATCGTCTGAGTACCGGTATAGTGGCCTTATAGCCGATATCGTGGCTGCGCCAGACTTTAAGGATTATGTCCGTATAGTTTTGCCTTCCTACAGTCCCCCAACCACGATGTCAAAGCCCTTGCTTTTTAATGCATGCCGTCCGTATAAGCAGCCAGTGCGCGAACATTGCGGCAGCCACTTGCAGGCGCCGCAGGCGGTTGGTATTTTATTAACCTTTATTTGCGCCACTGCGCATGGTCCGTCCCTATGACGGCGAACCTGCGAAAGGATTGAAAGTATCGCGATGAAAAGCAAAGAACAGTCAGAGCTTGCGCAGGTTCTTGGCAAGTCCAAATCGGCCTTTATCGGGGCGGGCGTTTTCAGCTTTTTTATCAACATGCTGATGCTGGTTTCGCCGCTTTACATGTTGCAAATCTACGACCGGGTGCTGGCCAGCAGGAATGAGACCACATTATGGGTGTTAACCCTTGTGGCGGTCTTCCTGATCGTGGTCTATGCCGCGCTGGAAGCCATGCGCTCGCGTGTTCTGGTGCGCATCAGTGGACAGATGGACAGCCTGTTGAATGCGCGTGTATTTACCGCACTATTCAAGTCTGCGGTGCGCGGACCGGGCGGCGGTTCCGGCCAGGCCATCCGCGATCTGGATTCGGTGCGCGATTTTTTAACCGGACAGGGGCTGTTCGCGTTTTTTGACGCACCCTGGATGCCGATTTATCTGACTGCGATCTTCCTGATTGATCCGCTGCTCGGCTGGGTAGCCACAGGGGGTGGCGTGGTTTTGTTCTCTCTTGCAGTACTTACCGAACTCGCTACGCGTAATACGCTGGGTGAAGCAAGTGCCGCCAACATGCGGGCCGGACATTTTGTTGAAGTCAGCCTGCGCAACGTCGAAGCGATTGAGGCGATGGGCATGGTTCCCGCTATGCTGCGCCGCTGGCAGGGCCGACGCTCCAAAATGCTACAGTTGCAGTCCCTGGCGAGTGACCGGGCCGGCACCATCACAGCATTGTCAAAATTCACCCGCGTTGTTCTGCAAATCGCCATTTTGGGCTTCGGCGCCTATCTGGTGCTTCAGAATAACATCACTGCCGGCTTGATGATCGCGGCCTCGATCATGATGGGACGGGCCCTGGCGCCGGTGGAAATTGCGGTCGGCAGCTGGAAGCATTTTCTGACCGCCCGCACAGCTTATGACCGGCTGAATGCGTTGCTGAAGGCTGTGCCAGCCCAGCGGGACTTTATGCACCTGCCGCCGCCAAATGGCGTTATTCAGGTCGAGCAGGCCATAGTGGTCCCGCCCGGGGCCACGGTTCCTGCGCTCAGAGGCGTCGGATTTAATGTGGCCGCCGGAGATATTGTCGGCATTATCGGGCCTAGCGCTGCCGGGAAATCCACGCTGGCGCGGCTGCTTGTAGGCGTATGGCCGCCCTATTCCGGCAAGGTGCGTATTGATGGCGCGGACATCATGACATGGGACCGCGAACGTCTTGGTCCTTATATCGGCTATCTGCCGCAGGACGTGGAATTATTTGAAGGCACCATCGCCGAAAACATCGCCCGCTTTGGTGAGGTCGACGCCGATCAGGTGATCTTGGCGGCACAGCGCGCCGGCGTGCATGAAATGATACTTAAACTGCCTGCCGGGTACGACACACAGATCGGGCCGGGCGGTCAAACCCTTTCGGGTGGCCAGCGCCAGCG
>JAUSQH010000150.1 GCA_030652895.1 Alphaproteobacteria bacterium | reverse complement strand
TATATGGCGATAACGGCTCGGGCATGCATGTGCACCAGTCGATCTGGAAAGGTGAGAAGCCCACTTTTGCAGGGTCGGGCTATGCGGATCTGTCGGATACCTGCCTGTATTATATCGGCGGCATCATCAAGCACGCCAGGGCGCTGAACGCGCTCACCAATGCCTCAACCAACAGCTACAAGCGGTTGATCCCCGGCTTTGAGGCGCCTGTGCTGCTGGCCTATTCGGCGCGCAACCGCTCCGCATCATGCCGCATTCCGTTTGCGCAAAGCCCCAAGGCCAAGCGTGTCGAAGTCCGCTTCCCCGACTGCACCGCCAATCCGTATCTGGCGTTTTCCGCCATGCTGATGGCCGGTCTTGACGGGATCGAGAACAAGATTCATCCGGGCGAACCGATGGACAAGGATCTGTATGATCTGCCCCCGGAAGAACTGAAGGAAGTGCCAACCGTCTGCGGCAGCCTGCGCCAGGCTCTTGAATCCCTTGATGCGGATCGCGCGTTCCTGAAAAAGGGCAACGTGTTTAGCGATGAACAGATCGATTCCTATATTGAGCTGAAGATGGAAGAGGTGCATGCGTTTGAACACACGCCGCACCCGATCGAATATCAAATGTACTACAGCGTCTGAGACACGCCGCTGTCCGCGACAAGCCCGCCATCCGTGGCGGGCTTTTTGCTGTCAGCCATCTGCTTACGCAGGATAAGACACGATTGAATGCCACACCGCCTTGCGGCTTTCGATGACATTGGGGTGAGTGGCGGTTATACAAGGACGCCACAGCGCAAGCCGCCCACCCAATACACCCCTTTCACACTTCCCCGCCTGGCTGTATGATCCGCGCCCATGACATCGCAACACATTAAAGCAGCATTGGTAACCGGAGCGGGACGGCGTATCGGGCGGGGGATTGCGCTGGGACTGGCCGCCGATGGCTGGCGCGTGGCGGTGCATTTTGGCGCGTCCGCCAAAGACGCCGAGGCGACGGTGGCCGATATCCGGGAGGCAGGCGGCGAGGCTGTGGCGATTCACGCGGACCTGAGTGACGCACAATCGCTGGACGCGCTGATCCCGGCCGCAAGCGAGGCCCTGGGACCGCTGAGTTGCCTCATAAACAATGCGTCAGTGTTCGAAAATGACCGCATGGAGGATTTCAGCCGCGAAAGCTGGAACAGAACCATGGACGTTAACCTGCTGGCCCCCGCGCTGCTGACCCAGGCCTTTGCGCATCAGTTGCCCAAATCAACCCTGGGTAATGTGATCAATATTCTGGATCAGCGGGTTTGGCGGCTGACTCCACGCTATATTTCCTATACGCTCAGCAAAAGCGCGTTATGGACGTTAACCCGGACTATGGCGATGGCGATGGCGCCATCTATTCGCGTAAACGCCGTTGGCCCCGGCCCAACCCTGCCCAATGAAACCCAGGATGCGGCGCAGTTCGCCCGCCAGGCCGGATCAACCATTCTGGGGCGTGGCGCGGGGCTGGATGAAATTGCGGCGGCGGTGCGCTTCATTCTGGCGTCGCCTTCCATGACGGGGCAGATGATTGCGCTGGATGGCGGCCAGCATCTGGCCTGGGAAACGCCCGATATTGCGGGCATGGAGGATTAGGCATCAGCTATGACGCAAATGGAACCCACCGACGACGGCTCCGGCCGGGTTGTACATCTCAAGCTGGCCGACGCGGCGCGCGCGATGCGGCATGTGTTTATCCGCGATCTGCTGCTGGATGCGCATATTGGCGTGCACAAACACGAGAAGGGCCGCCGCCAGCGGGTGCGCATCAATATTGATCTGACGGTGCTGGAGAATGCCCCGGACTCCGGCGACGATCTGGCCAACGTGGTATGTTATGAAGATATTGTCGAAAAGGTAAAAACCCTTGTCGAGGCCGGGCATATCAACCTGGCCGAAACGATGGCGGAACGCATCGCCTGGCGCTGCCTGGAAGATGCGCGGATCGTGGTGGCGCGGATTCGGGTGGAAAAACTGACCGTGATCGCCGAGGCCTCCAGCGTGGGTGTAGAGATTGAGCGCACAAAACCAGGCTTTGGATAGTTTTATATAAAACGACCAAATTAACCATTGAAGACTTGACTCCCGAACTGCGTCAGACTAGCCCGTCGAAATTGTTTGTTCACAGATCGAAAAAATTACGGAAATGCGTCGTTTTTGTGACGTTTTGTAAGGAGAGGACCGAAAGCCGTCCTTGTTCAGAGTATATTATTTATATAAATCAATAACTTATGAGATTGCCTAAAAAATGTGCAGATTAAGGAAGCCTTAGGGTTTCTGCGCGAATCAGAGGAGCGTCTTTTGCTTTCCCACACACTTATCCACAGCTAGCGTGGATAGTAACTTGCAGTCTTCACAGGGTAGCCGAACCTTAATTGATGCTTGAGAATCCATCCGATTTGCACCCAAAAACCCCCGTGACAGGCCCTGAAGTCATTCGCGCCTATCTGCCACGCCTGCCTTATAAACCTGGCGTCTACCGCATGCTGGGCGCCAAGGGGGACGTGCTCTATGTCGGCAAGGCGCGCAGTCTGAAAAAGCGGGTCGCAAGCTATGCCAAGCTGACCGGCCATACCGTGCGCATCGGCCGCATGATCCAGGCAACCGCGACCATGGAATTCATCACCACGGAGACGGAAACCGAAGCGCTTCTGCTGGAAGCCAATCTGATCAAACGGCTGAAGCCCTATTACAATGTGCTGCTGCGCGACGACAAAAGCTTCCCGTATATTCTGATTACCGGGGGGCATGCATACCCGCAACTGGACAAGCATCGCGGGGCGCGCAACCGCGTGGGCGAATATTTCGGGCCGTTTGCCAATGCGGGCGCGGTGAGCCGTACCCTCAACACCATGCAAAAAGCGTTTTTGCTGCGTTCGTGCACCAATGCGATGTTTGAAAACCGCACCCGCCCCTGCCTGCTGCATCAGATCAAACGCTGCAGCGCGCCCTGTGTGGGCCTGATTGACGTCCCTGCTTATACGGGGCTGGTGGCGCAGGCGCGGGATTTTCTGGCGGGCGGCGGCGCAGATGTGCGCGCCAGTTTGACCGCGGCGATGGAGCAGGCCTCCGAAGAGCAGGATTTTGAACGCGCCGCCACGTTTCGCGACCGTATCCGCGCCATGAGCGCGGTCCAGGCGCACCAGGGCATCAATCCACAAGGGTTGTTGGAGGCGGATGTTTTCGCCGCCCATCAGGATGGCGGGCAAACCTGCATTCAGGTGTTCTTTTTCCGCGCCGGACAAAACTGGGGCAATCGCGCCTATTTTCCGCGCGCCGATAAATCACTCAGCGCGGAGGAAATTCTCGGCCCGTTCATTGTGCAATTTTATGACAACAAGCCTGCACCGCGTCTGCTGCTGCTTTCGCACAGTGTAGAAGGCATGCCGCTGATTGAGGACGCGCTGACGCTGCGTTCGGATTACCGGGTTGAAGTGGCCGTTCCCAAACGTGGCGAAAAGTTTGAGATGGTGCGGCATGCCCTGAAAAACGCCCATGAGGCGCTGGATCGCCGGTTGGCGGAATCCGCCTCGCAGAGCAGGCTACTGGACGGGGTTGCGGCACTGTTTGGCCTGGACCGCGCGCCACAACGCATTGAAGTCTATGACAACAGTCATATTCAGGGGACCAATGCCGTGGGTGCGATGATTGTTGCGGGGCCGCTGGGCTTCGAGAAAGGCCAGTATCGCAAATTCAATATGCGCAATCAGGACCTGACCCCCGGTGACGATTACGCCATGTTGCGCGAAGTGCTGACCCGCCGGTTTCAACGGCTATTGCGCGAAGGCCCGCGGGAGGAAAACGGCCATTGGCCGGATTTGTTGCTGATCGATGGCGGCGCGGGACAGCTTTCCATCGCGGTCGAAGTGCTCCGGGAACTGGAGATCACCACGGTGCCGCTGGTGGCGATTTCCAAGGGACCAGACCGCAACGCCGGGCGCGAACAGTTTCATATGCCGGGCCAACCGGTGCGCAGCCTGGAACCGCGCGATCCGGTATTGTACTTCCTGCAGCGCCTGCGCGATGAGGCGCATCGTTTCGCCATTGGCGCACACCGCGACGCCCGCGCGCGTTCCGCGACCACGTCGCCGCTGGACGAAATGCCGGGAATTGGCCCCAAGCGCAAACGCGCCCTGCTCAACCATTTTGGCTCCGCGCGGGCGGTTTCACAGGCCGGGCTCAGCGATCTGGAAGCCGTGGCTGGCATCAGCACCGCCATGGCCAGGCAGATTTATGCGCATTTCCATGACGGGTAGCCCATAGAGGCTCAACGCCCCAGCAGTTTGACCAGCAGGCCCACATGACCATCGACGTCGGCCTTGGCGTAAATCTGTTTGATCTGCGTATTCACCGTGGCCACGCTGGCGCCCCTGTGCGCGGCGATCTGTTGCGCCTTGAGGCCCTGCGCCAGCAGCTGCGCCACCTCCGCCTCGGCCCGGGTGAGGCGGTAGTTCGCCGTCAGGCTTTGTACGGTAGGACCAAGCGCCACGGCGGTGACCAGAAACGCCCCCCTTGCCGTACGTGTGACATCAAAGAACAGGGGTATGTTGCCCGCCCCGTTCACCGGCATGATGCTAAGCCGCACAGCCGGGCAATAGGCCGGTCCATGTAAAACCAGTTCGGGCGGGGGCGCGCCCGGCGCCTGCCGGGAAAGCGCCGCATCCAGCTTTGCCTGATCGGGCGGATAGCGCGCGGTCAACCGGCCATTCTGCACAGTCAGCGGCCCGTCCGCAGCAAGCAACTCTTCGGCTTTCCTACTCAGCGCCAGCACACGCCCCGCATGGTCCAGCAGGAAGCTGGCGGCAAGCGTATCGAACGCGGCTTCAAACTGGCTGGCCTTCGCCCGCAACCCTGTCATCTCGCGATAGATGCGCAGCCCGCGGCTGAGATGTGGGGCCAGGGCGGTGAGCAGTTTTTTTTCGCCGTCGTCGAATGTATTGTTTTGTATCGGGCGGTGGATGTGAATGTTGGCGAATAGATGCGCATTATTGTTGATAATAGTGGTCAGGCTTTGGCCAAAACCGATATTTCTGCCGAAATCACAATAGAATTCGGTTTTTGTGTATTCATCGAATGGAAATAATTCGTACCTTGAGATAACCCCCATTTCCGCAATCGCGTCAATGTTCTCTCGATAGGTAGATATTCCCGGATCGACGGCGTGGTAATAAGTCTCAAAGTCGCGGACAAGTGAGGGATCCAAAAGCGATGTCGCGGCAAAGATCGGCATTGCATCGGGCTTTCGCCATGTCGCCGACGTTATCGAAGCGGCATGAAATGGCGCGCACAGGTTCTGCAGTAACTTCCCCCACCCGTCCTCTTCAAAGGCCGAGGTGTAGATAGTTTCGATCAATGCCCCCAGTTGATCTTCGTCCATGGCGGTATCCCGAGGATGTCCTGGGGACAATCCTGTCAGATAACAACCGCCGCGTCATACCTAAGATTAGGTATGAAAGATAAAATATTCATTGTTTGCGGGCAGGCCGCCGAAAAAGTACACCCGCCCCCCCTGGAACTTCATTTATGTGAAGCTTCCGGGGGGGCATGGTCCAGAAAATACTGGCGTTCTAAACAATATCTCCGAACGCCATACCGGTTACGCCGGCAAGCTGGATAACACTGGTATAGCCATTGCCATCGCCGTCGTGCACCAGATATCCGTCGCCGCCGATCACGCCGAAGTAATACTGAACGGCGCCGTCCAGCGCCGTATCCGCCGCGCTCAGCAGCGCCGCCAGATCTGCCGCCCCTGTCAGATTTTCGGTGTAGTTCGACCCGGAACCTGCAATAGTAAAGTCCAGACTGTCGGTCCCAGAGACAAAATCGGATATTATGTCTGTGACGGCGCCCGCGGTGGTGTCAAGATCGCCATCCACGTCTGTGAAGTTAAACAGGTTCGCGCCACCGCCGCCCGCGAGCATATCCACGCCCCCGCCGCCAGTGATAACATCATTGATGCTGGTGCCGGTGATGGTGTCGTTCCCGGCGCTGCCATTGATGTTGATGATGTCCTCGCCGCTGACGAAGGCGGTGGAGTTGATATATACAGCACCAAAGGTAAGGCCCGCAAAACTTTGCGTGCCTGATGCATTAATGGTCAGTGTCGCCACATTCGCGGTGTCCGTCGCGTTGCCCGGATCTTTCGCGGTGTTGATCGCAATCGCCTGGCCGCTTAGTTGGGCGCCGTCAAAAGTGGCGGTAACCGCCGCAGCCGCCTTGTGGGCGATCACAACGGCCTCGATGGAATTTGTCGTAAGCGCCGCGCCGCCGTTCAGTGCGGTGAAGTTTGTCGAGTTGCGGGCGTTGACATTGTCGGTACCCTCGCCGCCGTTAATAGTGACGTCTGTCGCATCGCCGGTCCTGAATACGAAACCGTCAGAGCCGCCACCGCCGTTCATCACGTCGCCCGATGAGAAGCCAAAGAAAAAGTCGAAACGGCTGGTGCCGGTGATGGTGTCGGCTACCGCATTATCGCCAAGGATGAAGATGTAATCCGTCAAACTGTCATAGGCGCTGATTTCAGGCAACGCTGATGCCTTCGTGAAGGTAAGCTTTGAGAAATCATTGTTCGCGCCGCTGGCATGGATATTCAGCGAGGCAAATTTTCCCGTGTCAGCCACACCGGGGTCGTTATAGCTGTTGATGGCAATTGCCTGATCATGCAACTGACTGCCATTAAAGATCGCGTAGGTGTCAAATATATTTTCCCGGACGATCAGCAGGCGTTCAATCGAGGCCTGGGTCAAAGTGGGGTTTGTCATACCCCTGAAATCGGCGCTGTAGGCCAGAATGCCGTCAAAGTCGCCGTCGCCGCCGTTGATGGTGTCGCCATTGGCCTCGCCGATATTTACGCCATCGCCGAAATAGACGAAGGTATCCTCGCCGTCGCCGCCATTTAATACATCCGCGCCCGTGCCGACTTTGCTGAGGAATACGTCATTGCCTCCGCCACCATTGATAACGTCATTGATGCTGGTGCCGGTGATGGTGTCGGCCCCGGCGCCGCCATTGATGAGCACGAGATCAATCGCGCTATCAAACGCATTGTTGCCTCCGAAAGCGTCGAAGGTAAGGGTTGAGAAATCCGCGGCGCCCACTGTGTTTATGACCAGCGTCGCGCTACTCGCATCCGTGGCGTTGACCGCAATGGCCTGACCGGTTAGTTGCGCACCGGTGAAAGTGGCTGTCTGGCCGCTGGCGATCAGTATCCGTTCGATAGACCCTGCGGTCTGCAGCGTCGGGGTCGCCAGACCGGTGAAATCGGTCGAGGTTTGCGCGAACACGGTATCCATGCCGTCGCCGCCATTGATGGTTTCGCCCGCCGCGACATCGCCGGTGTTATAGAGGAAGGTGTCATCGCCATCCCCGCCGTCCATCGCGTCCGCACCGCCAAGTCCGTTGATGGTGTCTTTGCCGCCAAGGCCGTTGATCACATCAGCGCCGGGGGTGCCGGTGAGTATATCATCGTCTTCCGTTCCAATAATGGGCGGAGGGGGTGGTGGAGGCGGCGGAGGCGGAGGCGTATCGTCCACCACGGGCGGGGGCACCACCACCGGGGGGTTGAGAAGGGCGTCAAAGTTGGCCAGGGCGGCGGTGATGGAACCGGCGTCTACGGTTACTCCGGCAATGGCGTTGCGCGCAATGTCCAGCGAGAAAACGACACCCTGACTTTCCAGCAGCGCCGTAAACTGGTCGGCGACGGTCACTTTGTTGGCGACCACGATGGCGTCATCGCCCTGGGCGCCGCTGATTATGTCCTGAATGATGCGGCCAACCGGCAGGCCGGAGTTCAGTTGCGTCCGCCAATAGTTCAGCCCTTCGGCATCGACCGTCGCGCGGTTGAACAGGTTGATATAGATGGCCGAGACAAAGGCGTCCTGGCCCAACGCGTTATCCGCCAGGGCTTCCGCCGTCAGCGGACCGTAGAGCGCAATGGCCTCGGGCTGAACGCTGAAGCTTTGGGCAATCTCAATGAGGGACATCCCGTCGGCGAGACGGCCAAGCCAGTAAGCAAGCCCCTCGGGATCCGCGGGCCGGTTAAAATAGCCAACATAAAGGTTTGAAATAATTTCTCTGTCCGTCGCCATGATACACCTGCCGAGATAAGTTAATGAAAGTCATAATTCAGGTAACTATCATGGCCGCGCAGGCGCCCTGTCATCCCCAGGGTTAGGTATGAAAAGCAAAAAATTTACTTTTTTTTAATTTTTTTTGAAGCCGGTAGCGGATGGCAATCCGCCTCATCTCCCGCCATGCCTTCATGGTTTTGGAAGAGGAGCGGCGACCAATGCAAACGACATGGAACAAGCGATACCCCGCCCCACGGGGTCGCGCCCGAAGCTTGAGCCATCCGTTCCCATATGATCAGAAATGACTCTAGGCCGGGTTGTCCGCTGCGTGTAAGATAACAGGATCATAAATTTCAGGACTCGCTTCATGCTGCGCAACCTGCCCAACAGCCTGACCTATGGGCGGATCGCGCTGATCCCGCTTCTGGTGGTGACGTTCTATTTTCCGGGGGACTTTGCTGACTGGATGGCGCTGGGGATCTTCGCAACCGCGGGCGTTACCGATTTTCTCGATGGGTATCTGGCGCGCTCCATGCAACAGCAGTCGGTGCTTGGCGCCATGCTGGACCCGATTGCGGACAAGCTTCTGGTGGGGGCCGCCATTGTCATGCTGGTTTTTTCCAGACGCATTGACGGGCTTACCGTGCTGCCGGCCGTGATTATTCTGTGCCGGGAGTTTCTGGTGTCGGGCCTGCGCGAGTTTCTGGCGGGGTTAAAGGTCAGTGTGCCGGTGTCCCGGCTGGCCAAATGGAAAACCGCGGGCCAGATGCTGGCGCTCGGATTTTTGCTGGCGGGCGAGGCGGGAGACAAGATTGTCCCCATGAACCATGAAATCGGCGTCTATGGACTATGGATCGCGGCGACCCTGACACTATATACGGGATATGATTATTTGCGCGCCGGGTTGCGCCATGCCAGTGATCCCTACGCAGGACCGCGCCCATGAACCTTCTATATTTTGCGTGGGTGCGCCAGCGCGTCGGCATTGCCGCAGAAGAAGTTACACCACCCGCGGAGGTAACGCATGTTACCGCGCTGATCGAATGGCTGCGCACACGCGGAGCCGGGTATGTGGCCGCGTTTGCCGATCTGGAGGCCTTGCGCGTGGCGGTTAACCAGGAACATGCGGGCTTCGATGCACCGGTCAGGCCCGGTGATGAAGTAGCGTTTTTTCCGCCGGTGACAGGCGGCTGAAATGATCCCAGAGACCGGAGGTTGAAATGATCAAAGTACAGCAACAGGATTTTGATCTTGCGGCCGAGATAGCGGCCCTCACCAGAGGCAAAACCGATATTGGCGGCGTGGTCAGCTTTACGGGACTGGTGCGTGACGTGTCAGATGGCGCAAGGGTCTCGGTGATGGAGCTGGAACATTATCCCGGTATGACCGAAAAACAATTGTCTGCCATTGAGGCGGAGGCCTGTGCGCGCTGGCGGCTGAGCGCATCGCTGATCATTCACCGCTATGGGCGGCTGATGCCGGGTGACCAGATCATGGCGGTGGTTACCGCCTCGGCCCACCGGCAGGCGGCGTTCGAAGCGGCGGAATTTCTGGTTGACTGGCTGAAAACCAAGGCGCCGTTCTGGAAGCTGGAAAGCGATGGCTCGGCGGAAAACTGGGTAAGCGCCCGTGACAGCGATGACGCCGCAGCGATGCGTTGGGACAAGTGAGCCCCCCACTGCGTCATCACTCTCTAACAATCATGTTATTCCCCGGCAAGACAGCGATTGCTTATCCGTCCCCCGCAATGACCGGCATCGGGGGGACAGTATCCTGTCCGTGAATTGTCAGGCTTCCACGGTAAGATCGAGCGGGTTTTCTAATTCTTCCGCGTAAACTCGAAATACTTGTCCATCCTCTCCCGGGTTTCGGCCATTTTGGCTATATATTTGGTGAAACCGCCATTATAGGTGCCGTCCTGACGGCGGTTAAACTCGCCTTCGAAATTGTAATAGCCGGGGGTGCAATCCTGATTGCGGGTGGTTTTGCCGCGATGCGAGATGACTTCCTGCACCCACCATTCTTCGGCGTCCGGGGTCACATCCATGGCGTGATAGCCATTCTTGCGGCAGTAATCGATGCAGGCCGCAATATGTTCGCCCTGGGTGTTCAATATGTCTGTCAGGTTGAACTGGAACGACGCCTGATAGCCGCCCATAATAAACATATTCGGATAGCCATGCGAGTGAATGCCGACCAGGGTACGGATGCCATCACTATAATAATCGTTTAGATCGACACCGTCTTCTCCGATGATCTTGTTGTAAATGCCGGTCTTCTGCACCTCGAACCCCGTGGCGTAGATCAGCAGGTCAAGCTCGTATTGCTTGCCCTCGAAGACCGGGCCTTTTTCATTGATCTCGTTGATGCCCTTGCCATGGGTGTCGATCAGATGCACGTTTTTGCGATTATAGGTCGGCAGATAATCGTCATGGAAGCAGGGGCGTTTGCACATGAACATGTACCACGGCTTTAGCGCGTCCGCCGTCGCCTTGTCGCGCACGATTTCATCAATGCGGGCATGAATGCGCATCATGTGATCTATATTGGAGTTTTCCTGTTTACGGATTTTTTCCTCGCGTGAAACTGCGGCATAAGCGGCGCGCTGTTCTTCGGTAAGGGTTGGCTCTTTCATATACGCGGCACGGCGTTTGGCCTGCCAGCCGGGCTTTAGCGCGCGCGCCCAGTTTGGATCGGTCGCCCAATCGTCACGGACGTCAATCGAGGATGGTGTGCGCTGGAACACATACAGTTCCCTGGCGTTGGCGCCGAGGCCCGGGATGGCCTGAATGGCGGTGGCGCCGGTGCCGATAATGCCGACCACCTTGTCCTGGAGCTTTGAAAGATCATTGCCGGTGTAATCGTAATCCCAGCGCGAGGTGTGGAAAGAATGCCCCTTGAAGGTTTCCATGCCCTTGATGCGCGCCAGCTTGGGCTTGGACAACGTGCCGTTGGCGCAGATCACAAAGCGCGCCTTCATATGATCGCCGCGATCGGTTTTCAGATTCCACATTCTTTCATCTTCGTCCCAGCGGGTCTCGGTGATAGTGGTCTGGAAGACGGCCAACTCGTACAGATTGTATTTTTTGGCGATGGCCTGACAATGGGCGTAGATTTCGTCACCCGTCGCATAGCGCCGCTTGGGCACATAGTCCATTTCATCCAGCAGCGGCAGATAATCATAAGACGGCACGTCGCAGGCCACGCCCGGATAGCGGTTCCAGTACCAGGTGCCGCC
>JAUSQH010000147.1 GCA_030652895.1 Alphaproteobacteria bacterium | reverse complement strand
GTGAAATAGGAGAGCGATGGGGTGTTGGAGTGTCTGCTGGCCTATCTTCCGCTGGATTGACCGATCTGCGTTCATGGTGGCGATTGCGATCTTCAGGACGAGGCCATGGGCTATGGTGTTTCGGGTTCGCGCTATTTCGAAAACAAGCGCGCCGTCGAAGACAAGTATATGGGGCCGTTGATCAAGACGGAGATGACCCGCTGCATCCACTGCACGCGCTGTGTGCGCTTCACCACTGAAATTGCGGGCGTGTCCGAACTGGGCGCCACCGGGCGCGGCGAAGATATGGAAATCACCACCTATCTGGAACAGGCGGTGCTGTCGGAACTGTCCGGCAATGTCATTGATCTGTGCCCGGTTGGGGCGTTGACGTCCAAGCCCTATGCGTTTACCGCGCGGCCGTGGGAGCTGACCAAGATCGAATCGGTGGACGTGATGGACGCGGTCGGCTCAAACATCCGGGTTGATTCGCGTGACGCCGAGGTGATGCGGGTTCTCCCGGTTAATAATGATGATGTGAATGAGGAATGGATTTCCGATAAAACCCGCTTCATATGGGACGGTCTGAAGCGTCAGCGTCTGGACACGCCCTATGTTCGCGAAGGCGGCAGGTTGCGGCCCGCAAGTTGGAACGAGGCGCTGTCTCTGGCGGCGCAAAAAATGAAGGCTGCAACCCCCGCAGGTATGGCGGCGATTGCAGGCGACCTGGCGTGCGCGGAATCGATGATGGCGCTGAAGGATTTGTGGGACAAATTTGGCAGCCCGCATATTGATTGCCGCCAGGACGGCGCAAAACTGGGTGCGGCGTCGCGCGGCGATTATTTGTTTAATTCGACATTTGCCGGCATCGAACAGGCCGATGCATTATTGCTGATCGGGTGCAATCCACGCTGGGAAGCGGCCGTGCTTAATGCGCGCATTGTGCAGCGCGCGCGCAGGGGTGGTTTTGCCGCCGCGAGTATCGGCGCGCCATTTGATAGTAATTTCCCCTGCGAGATGCTGGGCGCTGGCCCGCGCACCTTGCAGGATTTAGCAGACGGCGAGCACTCATTTGCTGACACATTGAAACAGGCGACGCGGCCAATGCTGATCGTGGGCATGGGCGCATTGGCGCGGCCCGATGGTGCTGCCGTGCTGGCGGCGGCTAAAAGGCTGGCGCAGAATGTGGGCGTGATCAGCAGCGACTGGAACGGTTTCAATGTTCTGCACACGGCGGCGGCGCGGGTCGCCGGGCTAGATCTTGGCTTGCTGCCGGGTGAGGGCGGTCTTGATGTTGCAGGTATGCTTGAAGGCGCACAATCCGGAACGATCGGGTTTGTATATCTGCTCGGGGCGGATGAGCTTGATCTGAGCCAGATGGGCAAGGCCTTTGTGGTCTATCAGGGCAGCCACGGCGATGCGGGGGCGCACCGCGCCGATCTGGTATTGCCGGGGGCGGCCTATACGGAAAAAAGTGGTACTTATGTAAATAGCGAAGGCCGGGTGCAGATTGGCGTCCGCGCTATATTTCCGCCAGGTGCGGCGCGCGAAGACTGGACCATTTTGCGCGCGCTGTCGGAATCGGCGGGGCATAAACTTCCCTATGACAATTTGTCCGCATTAAGGGCGCGCATGATTGAGGCCGCTCCGCATATGCGCGAAGTCGGGCGCGTGCATGGCGCGGCGCTGAGCCCGCCGGACGAGGCGGCTGGAGCCATGGGTGATGCAGCGTTCGCTCCCGCAATTACGGATTTCTTCCTGACCAATCCGATTGCGCGTGCGTCGGCAATCATGGCGGAATGCAGCGCATTGGCGGCGCGTTCGGCGAAACAGGCGGCAGGTTCGCATGGTTGATTGGGCGTTATTGTGGACGGATTATGGGTGGCCGCTGACTGTGATGGTCGGCCAGATTCTGCTCGTGCTCATGGGTGTGCTGATCTCCATTGCATTTTTGTTGCTGGCCGATCGCAAGATCTGGGCGGCGGTCATGCTGCGCCGTGGACCCAATGTGGTGGGCCCCTTTGGTTTGTGGCAATCCTTTGCCGATTTCGGAAAATTTATCCTGAAAGAGGTCATCATTCCCGACGCCGCGAACAAGGGCGTGTTTCTGCTGGCGCCGGTTGTCACCGTTGTACTGGCATTCATCGGGTGGGCGGTTATTCCGTTCGCAGACGGCTGGGTGATTTCCGACATTAATGTCGGCATACTGTATATTTTTGCAATTTCCTCGCTGGGCGTGTACGGCATTCTCATGGCAGGCTGGGCATCGAATTCCAAGTATCCGTTTCTGGGAGCGTTGCGCTCTGCCGCGCAGATGGTTTCTTATGAAGTGTCGATCGGCTTTGTCATCGTCACGGTGCTGCTCTGTGTAGGATCGCTCAATCTAAGCGATATTGTGCGTGCGCAAAAAGACATTTGGTTTTTTATTCCGCTGTTCCCGATGTTCGTTATTTTTCTGATTTCGGCGCTGGCGGAAACCAATCGCCCGCCGTTCGATCTGGCGGAAGCCGAATCCGAGTTGGTGGCGGGCTATATGACGGAATATTCGTCGGTACCGTATCTGCTGCTGATGCTAGGCGAATATCTGAACATCGTATTGATGTGCGCCATGACGACGATCCTGTTCCTTGGCGGCTGGCTGCCGCCGTTTGATATCGCGCCCTTAAACCTGGTGCCGGAAATCATATGGTTTGTGTTGAAAATTCTGGTCATCTTTTTCTTCTTTGCGATGGTGAAGGCGTTTGTGCCGCGTTATCGCTATGATCAGCTGATGCGGCTTGGTTGGAAGGTGTTTTTACCCTTCTCGCTGGTGTGGGTAGTGCTGACGGCCGGTGTGCTGGTCGCCTTCGACCTGGCGCCATGAAAGGAATAATCTGATGGCTTTTCTCGACCGCACAGCGCGCTCTTTGATGCTGGGAGAATTTGTGTCCAGCTTCTGGCTGGCGATGAAATATTTCTTCAAGCCGAAGGCGACATTAAACTATCCCTACGAGAAAGGCGCATTGTCACCGCGCTTTCGGGGTGAACACGCGCTGCGCCGCTATCC
>JAUSQH010000144.1 GCA_030652895.1 Alphaproteobacteria bacterium | reverse complement strand
AATATGCACGAACGCTTCATAGCTGGAAAACAGCCCGTGCCGTCCGGTCAGCAGATAGCCTTCCAGCCAGCCCTGACAGGTATGCTCGCTCAGTATTTCCATGACGCGGCCGTCCGCCGAGAGATGATCATCATCGGCATTGCGTTCGCCCATCCAGGCGCGGTCGGTTACTTCGAACAGCGCACCCAACCGGTTCGACGCGGTCTCATCGGGGCCGAAGACGCGAAAGTTCTGCGTGGCGAGATTGTCCTTCATCACATCGCGCAAGAAGTTGCCCATGACCCGGGTAGATTCGCCCTCCCCTCCTCCCGGTTTGACCACCTTGATAGCGTGATTGCGAAAGTCCGGCAGTTTCAGACTTTTTAGCAGCAGGCCGCCATTGGCATGCGGATTGGCGCCCATCCGCCGCGCACCTTCCGGAGCCAGCGCCGCAAGGGCTGGCCGCAGGCGGCCTGTTTCGTCAAACAGTTCCTGCGGACGATAGCTTTGCATCCACTGTTCAAGCAGCGTCACATGTTCCGGATTGTTGGCCAGGTCTGCTATTGGCACCTGGTGTGAGCGCCAGGTTCCCTCGGACTTCAGGCCATCCACCATCTTGGGGCCGGTCCATCCCTTTGGCGTGCGCAGAATAATCATCGGCCAGCGCGGCCGCTCCCGCACACCGTTTACGCGCGCGTCATGCTGGATCTCTTTGATCTGTGCAAAGACCTTATCCAGGATCCCCGCCATTTCCCGGTGCATCACCGCAGGATCACTGCCTTCAATAACATACGGCGTATAACCATAGCCGATGAACAGGCTTTCCAGTTCCGCCTGCGGGATGCGGGCAAGCACCGTTGGATTGGCGATCTTATACCCGTTGAGATGCAGTATCGGCAGCACTGCGCCGTCGCGCGCTGGATTAAGGAATTTATTCGAATGCCATGCCGTGGCGAGCGGCCCGGTTTCAGCTTCCCCATCACCCACCACGCAGGCGACGATCAGATCGGGATTATCGAATGCCGCACCATACGCATGCGACAGGGCGTATCCCAGTTCCCCACCCTCATGGATGGAGCCCGGCGTCTCTGGCGCGGTGTGGCTTGGAATGCCGCCGGGAAATGAAAACTGCCGGAAAAACTTACGCAAGCCTTCTTCGTCCGGGGAAATTTCCGGATAGAACTCGCTGTAAGTTCCTTCCAGATAAACGTTGGCAAGAATTCCCGGCGCGCCATGTCCGGGACCGGTCACATAAATCATATCCAGATCATCGCGCCGGATGACCCGGTTCAAATGCGCGTAAATAAAATTCAATCCCGGAACGGTGCCCCAATGGCCCAACAGCCGCGGCTTGATATGTTCAAGCGTCAGCGGCTCACGCAGGAGCGGATTATCGAGCAGATAAATCTGACCAACAGATAAATAATTCGCAGCGCGCCAATAGCTGTCAATGGCGGTCAGTTCGGCATCTGCGTCTAAATCTGTCATAATCCCCTGCCTGTGTTTAACTCTGGATCAGACCGGTACGCCATTAACAAAACAGACCTCGTACTATACCACCGCACCGCCTCCGGAGACATCCGACACTATCT
>JAUSQH010000134.1 GCA_030652895.1 Alphaproteobacteria bacterium | reverse complement strand
CTGCGCCAGTTCATGTATACAAAATGGGTCATTGTCGTGGACGACGATATCAATATTCGGGACTGGAAAGAGGTGATGTGGGCGATTTCCACCCGCATGGACCCGGTGCGCGATATCACCCAGATGCAGAATACGCCGATCGATTATCTGGATTTCGCCAGTCCGGAAAGCGGCCTTGGCGGCAAGATTGGTCTGGACGCCACCAATAAATGGCCGCCGGAAACCAAACGGGAATGGGGCACGCAAATCCGCATGACCGACGAGGTGATCGAAACCGTCACTCAAAAATGGTCGCAATTGGGACTGCCGGGGTCCGGCAAACCGATCTGGAAATAGCGGGCGGAACCGGATAGCCTGTAGCGCTAACAATAAAACCAAACGAATCCCGGGGGATCAAGGACATGGAAGAAGTTGCAGCGCAAATAACGGAAACGGTGGCGCAGTTGAGTAGCGGCATTATCCCGATATCTACCCTGTATATCGGTCTCAATGCGCTACTGAATTTAATTCTTGCCATTCTGGTCGTGCGGGTCCGGGTGAAGACGGAAACCCAAATTGGCGATGGCGGCAACGAAGACATGATAAAGGCGATGCGTGCACACGGTAATAATGTGGAATATGTCCCCATTACCCTGCTGGTGCTGATTGCAGTGGAAATGGCTGCGGCGCCGGTATGGCTGGTACATGCGCTTGGCGCCGGGTTGACGGTTGCCCGCGCCGGGCATGCGTTTGGTATTTCAAGCAGTACAGGGCGATCCGTTGGCCGGTTTGCGGGCACCATGCTGGGCTGGATCGTATTATTGGTGGGCAGCGTTGCCTGCATTTACTACGGGCTTAATTGACCCCATATATAGCCAGACGGACCTTAGGGGCCGTCTGGATTTTTGCAGTTAGGAGTACTCATGTCACTGGAAAGCGCCACAGAGCACAAATATGATGAAGCCGCGTTACGCAACCTGGCCGAGGATGTGATCGCACGGGTGCGGGCGGCCGGGGCGGACGCCGCCGATGTATTGATGGTTGCCGGGGCGTCGCTGTCGGCATCGTGCCGGATGGGAGAGGTTGAAGAGGTTGAGAGGTCCGACGGCCAGGATTTTGGCCTGCGCGCCTTTGTTGGCAAACGTCAGGCCATTGTGTCTTCCAGCGATTTCAGCAAAACCTCTCTGGATCAGCTGATTACCCGGGTTGTCGCCATGGCGAGACTTGCTCCCGAAGATGCGTATTGCGGTCTGGCGGAGCGCGATCTGCTGGCCACCACTTTCCCGGATCTGGATATATGTGATCCCACCGAGCTGGAAATGCCCGCAATGATTGACGCGGCAAAGCGGGCCGAGAATGCTGCCCGTGGTGTTACCGGTATCACCAATTCCGAAGGTGCGGGAGCCAGTTGCAGCCACAGCCGCGTGGTGCTGGCCACCAGTGAAGGTTTTTCCGGCAGTTACGCCACGTCGTCCTTTGGCATGTCCTGTTCAGTCCTGGCGGGCGAGGGCACCGAGATGGAGCGTGACTATGAATATTCGTCCGTGCGCCACTACGAGGATTTGACGGCGCCGGAAGAAATTGGTCTGGTTGCCGCCCAGCGCACCCTCAGTCGCCTTAATCCGCGTAAAGTGAAAACCCAGCAGGTGCCGGTAATTTATGCGCCGCGCATATCGAACAGTCTTTTGGGGCATTTGGCCGGCTCCATATCCGGCGCGGCGGTGGCGCGCGGCACAAGTTTTCTGAAAGACCGGCTGGGAAAGGCGATTTTCGCCAACGGTGTCAGCGTTGTCGATGATCCGCACCGCCCGCGTGGTTTGCGCTCAAAGCCATTTGATGGTGAAGGCGTGGCGAACGGACGCACCATAGTGATCGAGGACGGGGTTCTGACCGGCTGGCTGCTGGACACTGCGTCGGCCAAACAGTTGGGGTTGCGCAGTAGGGGCCATGCCGCGCGCGGCAGCGGTTCTGCGCCCTCACCCTCCACGACTAATTTTTATATGCAGGCCGGAAAAACACCGGCGGTTGGTATGATCAGTTCACTGAGTAAAGGTCTGTTCATAACCGAATTGATTGGCATGGGCGTAAACCCGGTGACCGGCGACTACAGCCGGGGGGCCACTGGCTTCTGGATTGAAAATGGCCAGTTCACCCACGCTGTCAGCGAGATTACGGTGGCGGGCAATTTGCTGGAAATGTTCATGCATCTGACACCGGGGGACGACCTGGAATTCCGGTATGGCATGAATGCGCCCACGATTATGATCGAAGGGATGACGGTCGCAGGTGAGTGACGCGCACGGCGAAAAACATCACCTTGTTGCGGTACATGCCGCGCGTGAGGCGGGTGCGCTGGCCATGACGTATTTCGGCGCCGATTACGCGAAGTGGGAAAAAAGCAGAGATAATCCGGTAACCGAGGCGGACTTTGCGGTTGACCTGCTGTTACGCCAACGTCTGCAGGCCTTCGGCTCCGGCTATGGCTGGCTTTCGGAGGAAAGCGTGGACGACAACAGCCGCCGAACCGCGCGCCGGGTCTGGGTTGTTGATCCAATCGACGGCACCCGCGCCTTCATCCGTGGTCAACCGCATTTCGCCGTTTGTATCGCCTTGTTGGAAGACGGCAGGCCAATTTCCGCCGTGATATTTAATCCGGCGACGGATGAGCTGTTTGAAGCGTCGGAGGGCGGGCCGGCATTGTTGAACGGTGTGCGAGTTCAGGTAAGCGCGAAAGACAAGCTGCAGGATGCACGCATGCTGGCGTCAAAAGGCGTGTTTCAGCACGAACGCTGGACCAATCCGTGGCCCGCGATGCATGTGGAATCACGCAATTCCATTGCCTATCAGGTGGCCCTGACGGCGTCGGGACATTTCGACGGCTGTATGAACCTGTGGGGCGCTTATGATTGGGATCTGGCGGCTGCGGATTTGATTTTGCGTTCCGCGGGCGGGCATATCACGGACCATACGGGTGCGGCCTTGCGTTTCAATCAGGACACCCTGCGGCACCCGAGTATCGTTGCAGCAAACCCGGCGCTGCACGGTTTATTGCTGGAACGGTTGCAAGTATGAAAATGGACCGGCGCAGATCAGGATCAGGGATGCGTGTGCCGCTGTTGCTCACGCGGTTTTTTGGGTGGCTGATAGTGTTGCCGCGCGCGGCGAAGCTTGCCATCTCGGTTACTTTTGACGCGGTGCCTGTCCTTGCCGTCAGTCTCATCGGGTTGGCGGGATATCAGTTGCTGTGTAATTGCACGGTGGACGGCGTGACCCGGCTCGCTATTGGCGTGTTGCTCATTTTAATTTGCATTGGTGTTTTCGTGTTGACCGGCCTGTACCGGCCCCTGCTGCGCTATCGCGATACGCTGATTATTTTTCCTGTGCTGGGTTCCAGCTCGGCGGCGGCGGCCGTCATTGCGCTGGGTGCGGCGGCATTTACATCTGCCCCCAACACACTGCCTATGATTGGCATATTGTGGCTGGGGCTGATGGCGCTGATGCTGGCCTGGCGGCTGATTGGCGGCGCGTTGTTGAACAGCGCCGTTCGTGATACTCAGCCTGATGTAACCCGGGTTGCGATTTATGGCGCGGGGCGGGCAGGCGTCGCGTTGGCCGAGGCCATGGCAAAAGACGACACACTCAAGCTCATGTGCTTTGTGGACGATGACAGCCAATTACATGGCCGCAGTCTGCATGGGGTGAAAGTGCGTCATGCCAATACCTTGCATAGTCTTGCAGCGCGCCGGCAGCTTGATCTCGTTGTTTTGGCGATACCGTCTGCCAGCCCCTCGCTGCGCGCCGCGATTATCAACCAACTGGCCGAACTGGAGGTTAAGGTTGAGACCGCGCCGACACTGGAAGAAATTATTTCCGGCTGGCGCCGCGTCAGTGATATTCGCGCGGTAAGTCCCGAGGAACTGCTTTCGCGTGAGCCGGTGGCCCCTGATATGGCGTTGCTGGAGCGCGAACTTCGCGGCAAATCGGTGCTGGTAACTGGCGGCGGCGGATCGATTGGATCGGCGCTGTGCCGTGCGGTTCTTGCCCATGCGCCGGCAAAGCTGATCATTTTCGAGATGTCGGAATTTGCGCTGTATAGTGTTGAGCGTGAACTGCGCGAACAGATCGACGCGCGCGGCGGGCGCACCCAACTGGTCTGTCTGTTGGGGTCTGTCCTGGACAAGGCGGCGATCGGCCGCGTGATCGCGGTGCACAGTCCGCATATTGTCTACCATGCCGCTGCCTACAAGCATGTGCCGCTGGTGGAGATGAACCCGATTGCAGGTGCGGAGAACAATATTTTTGGCACCCTGAATGTGGCGCAGGCAGCGCATCAGCATGGCGTAAACAAATTTGTGCTGATCTCCACCGACAAGGCGGTACGGCCCACCAATGTCATGGGGGCGGCCAAACGTGTGGCGGAAAAGCTGGTGCAGGCGCTTGGCCAGAGCGGCAGCCGCACATCTTACACGCTTGTGCGGTTTGGCAATGTGCTGGACTCCGCAGGTTCTGTCGTACCTTTGTTTCGCGAACAGATACGCGGCGGGGGTCCGGTGACGGTCACCGACCCCGCCATGGTGCGCTATTTCATGACCATTCCGGAGGCCGCCGATCTGGTTATTCAGGCGGGCGCAATGGCGAAAGGCGACGGTGATCTGTTCCACCTTGATATGGGGGAGCCGGTTAATGTCGCGGACCTGGCGCGTAAACTTATTCATTTGTCAGGCTTTTCGGTGCGTGAGCCGGGGACTGGCGGCGGTGATATTGAAATCCGATTCATTGGGTTGCGGCCGGGAGAAAAGCTTTTTGAAGAATTGCTGGTGGACGGCACGAGCACACCGACACAACATCCGCGTATCTTTCGCGCCGACGCCGGTGTCATGGAGTGGAATGCATTGGAGCCTTTTGTGGCGCAGCTAACGCAGATCGTGGCGTCGCAGGATGTTGAAGGTTTGAAGTCAGTTCTGCGTCAACTGGTCGAATCCTATGGTACGGTGCGCGGGCATAATTCTGATGTCGCCAGCGCCTTGAATGTGATTGGTGAATAAGCATGTCTGGCGGTGTATTTCCCGGCGCTGCGATCACGCTTACGGCGGCGCTAAACCACACGGTTTTTGTGCTTGGAGTTTTTCTTGCTTCGGCGGCAATGACCTGGGGCATGATCCGTTTCAATATTTCCGATGTGCCGAACGAGCGTTCATCGCATCAGCGTCCGACACCAAAAAGTGGTGGCGTAGCGATAGCGGCGGCTTTTTTTGCAGGCCTAGCGGGACTTTATCTGCTTAGCGACATGGCACGGCTGCCCGCGGGGCAATTCGCCATGTTTCTTGTCACCGCTGGCGTCATGTTTGCCGCAGCCTTGATTGATGATGTGATCGGACTACGCGCGCTGGTGAAGTTTTCCGTGCAATTCTTTAGTGCGTTGCTGTTCAGCCTGTTCGTGGCGCATATTGATACTTTGGCATTTCCCGTGTTTGGCGACGTTGCGTTTGGCGCCCTTGGTCATGGGATCACCGTGCTGTGGATCATATTTTTCATGAACGCCTTTAATTTCATGGATGGCATTAACGGTCTGGCGGGTGGTGGCGCGCTGATAGCCTCGGTCTTCCTGGCAGGCATCGCGTTTTTTTCCGGGGCGCATTTTGTGTATCTCAGTGCGCTGTGCCTATTCGGCGCTGTGCTTGGGTTTTTTGTATTCAATTTCCCCCATGGCCGCATCTTCATGGGGGATACGGGCAGCCAAATCATTGGTTTCGTTCTGGCGGGGCTGGCGGTGATTGGCGCGCGCGCGGACATTGGCCAGGTATCGATCATGGTGGTGCCGGTGTTATTTGCATGTTTCCAGTTCGATGTGCTGGCGACACTGTGTTACCGCTTTGCGCGGGGCAAGCAGCTTGGCCAGGCGCATCGCGAGCATCTGTATCAGATCAGCAACCGTCTTGGGTTTTCACATCAGCGGGTCAGCGCAATCTATTTCGGGCTGTTTGTGATGAACGGGGTATTTGGAGTTCTGATCCAGGCCGCCGAACCTGCGGCACGGTTACCGTTACTGCTGGGCTGTGTGCTGCTGCATGCGCCGCTGGCGATAATGGTATATGGCGCGGGCCTGCGTCAGGGGATTGCCGATTTATCCGGCCCAGTCAAAATCCAGCCCCAGGTCCAGACACGCGCTTGAATGGGTCAACGCGCCAACGGAAATCAAGTCCACGCCCGTGGCCGCAATGCCCGCCACCGTGTCCAGATTAACGTTACCGGATGCTTCCAATATTGCGCGTCCATTATTAATACGCACTGCATCGCGCAGCATGTCGTTGGACATATTATCCAGCAGGATAATATCGGGTTTTTCCAGCAGCGCTTCTTCAAGCTGCGCCAGGGTATCCACCTCGACCTCAATCTTCACCATATGCCCCGCATGCGCGCGCGCGCGGGCAATGGCAGTGCGCACACCACCGGCAACACCGATGTGATTGTCCTTGATCAGCACGGCGTCATCCAGCCCGAAACGGTGATTGGCGCCACCGCCCGCGCGCACCGCATATTTTTGCAACGCACGCATGCCCGGAATGGTTTTACGGGTGCAGCAAATGCGCGCCTTGTGGCCTTCGGTTGCCGCCACCATGCGGGCCGTGGCGGATGCTATCCCGGAAAGATGGCCCAGAAAATTGAGCGCCGTGCGTTCCGCGGTCAGCGCCGCACGCGCGGGACCGGAAATAATTGCAATCGTGTCCCCGGGGCAAAGCGCAGCGCCATCCTTGCAGAATTTTTCCACCTGCAAACGCGCGTCCACCTGTTTGAAAACCGCTTCGGCAATGTCGATCCCGGCCAGACACCCGGCCTGACGGCTAGCCAGTGTGACGCGCACCATAGTCGTATCCGGGATGATGCTGTCCGACGTAATGTCGCCGGCAGCTCCCAGATCCTCGGCCAGCGCAGTATGCACCAGTGGCAGGTATAGCAGGGGGGAAAGGGGGATCAGATCATGTGCGCTCATGCGTATGCATAGGTTTTTTGTTTATCTGCGACGGCATCGGCTGAATATGAGAACGAACGGTGTTGCTGATCCGGGTCCGTAGCAGGATAATCTTCCCGGTAATGACCACCACGGCTTTCACGCCGCTGCAATGCAGCCTCGCAAATCAGCCGCGCCGCGATCAGCATATTACTGATGCGCGCGGAACGGTTTCCAACCATCGCCATCAGCTCATTCAATTCCGTTAATGCAGTGCGTAACCCGGTCTCGCAGCGCATAACACCGGCATGCACAGACATGATTTCACGCAAGCGTTGTACAGCTGGGGCCAATTCAGGCGCGTCATAAGACTGAAATTGCGAATGCGCTGCCCGAGCGGCGTGTTGTCCGCCGGCCGTGTTGTATTGTGCAGAAATATCAAGGGCGGCGCGTGCGCCGAATACTAGACCTTCCAGCAGAGAATTGCTGGCCAGCCGGTTGGCGCCATGCAACCCGGTCGCCGCCACTTCGCCGCAGGCCCACAGGCCGGGCAGGTTGGTGCGGCCGTTACAGTCGGTTGCTATTCCGCCCATATGATAGTGCGCCGCCGGGGCAACCGGGATCAAATCCGTCGACGGATTAATTCCGGCGGCATTCGCCAGCGCAAATACGGTGGGAAACCGTTCAGGAAACTTTTCGCCAATCGCCGTACGGCAATCAAGATAGGGTTTGTGGCCGTCACGCACTTGCCGCCAGATGGTCCGCGCGACAATATCACGTGGCGCAAGCTCTGCTTCGGGATGGGCGTCGAGCATGAAACGCTCGCCCAGTTCATTCACCAGAACCGCGCCTTCGCCACGTAACGCTTCGGTCGCAAGTGGTGCGGGTGAGCGGCCAACATCCATTGCGGTCGGATGGAACTGTACAAATTCCAGGTCCGACAGTTTGGCGCCTGCGTTCGCCGCCATCGCCAATCCCGCGCCGCTGCATCCCGGTGGATTGGTCGTTACCGTGTACAATCCGCCAATACCGCCGGTCGCCAGCACCACCGCGGCCGCCTGCAGGCTAACAGCGTTTGCATCAGTTTGATCTGTCGCGCGGGCAATCACGCCGTACACGCGCCCCTGATCTTGCAGTAATTCCTCGGCGGCAAAATTCTCGGCAACCGTAATACTGGGACAATCGCGCACGGCGGTAATCAGCGCATGCATCAGCCCGGCGCCGGTTCCGTCACCTCCGATATGCAGAATGCGATTAACCGAATGGGCGGCCTCGCGGCCCAGCGCGATATCGCCGCCCGGTGTCCGGTCAAACCGTGCGCCCAGGGCGATCAGTTCTTCAATGCATCGGGGCGCTTCGCGGGTGGCCAGGGCGACAATGGCGGCGTCGGCAATACCTGCGGCAGCGGTGAGTGTGTCGGACGCGTGTTGCCGTGGGCTATCATCCGGTGCGATGGCGGCGGAAATTCCGCCTTGCGCCCAATTGGTGGCGGCGCCCGCACCCAACGGCGCATTCAGCAGCAAAATCACCCGATGCGGCGCAAGTTTCAGCGCAGCAGTTAAACCTGCCACGCCGCCGCCTACAACAATGGCGTCGGCTTGGATCGCGGCTAACTCATTGGGCTGCATCGTTGTACCTGTTATGCTGATACCAGTTCGCGCGGCCCGCCGACTATTTCCGCCTTGCGCAGGTTTCCGGGGCCGCCCTGCCATTGTGCGGATCCGGCCGCAGGCTGGCCAAGCGCCAGCATGCGTTCTACTGCAAGGCGCGCGCGCGGCGCGATCTGCGGGTCAATCTCCACCACATGCTGCATCTCGCGCAGGCTGTGCAAAATATTCTGTAACGAGATTTTCTTCATATAGGGGCACAGATTGCAGGGCCGGATGAACTCCACATTGGGCAGCTCGGCGGCGACATTATCGCTCATCGAACATTCGGTAATCATCACTACCTTAGGCGGCTGTTTGCTACGCACATAGCCGATCATCCCTGCGGTGGACCCGGCATAATCCGCTTCGTCCAGCACATCGGGGGGGCATTCGGGATGCGCCAGCACGATGATGCCGGGATTGGCTTCGCGATATTCGCGAATTTCCTTGGCGGTAAAACGTTCATGCACGATGCAGCGGCCATTCCAGGTAAGGATTTTTACATTGGTCTGGCGGGCCACATTTTGCGCCAAATATTGATCGGGTAAAAACAGGACGCTGTCCGTTCCAAGTGATTCAACTACCTGCAACGCATTGGACGATGTGCAGCAAATATCGGTTTCGGCTTTCACGTCGGCACTGGTGTTGACATACGTCACCACGGGCACACCGGGAAACGCCTGTTTCAGCAACCGCACATCCGCGCCGGTAATCGATTCCGAAAGCGAACAGCCGGCCGACATATCGGGGATCAGAACCGTCTTGCCGGGGTTGAGCAGTTTTGCCGTCTCGGCCATGAAATGCACGCCACACTGCACGATAATGTCCGCATCGGCCTTTGCCGCTTCGCGCGCCAGCGCCAGACTGTCCCCGGCAATATCGGCAACCCCGTGATAGATTTCCGGGGTCATGTAATTATGCGCCAGAACGATGGCGTTCTTTTGCACCTTCAGTTCATTGATGGCGTGAATGTACGGAGCAAAGAACGGCCATTCTATTTCCGGGATGACATTACGCACCCGGTCATAAATCGCAGCCGTGGCGCGGGCCACAGCCGGCGTATATTCGAGCCCGTCACGGGCGAGTTCCGTTGCGCTGTTCATGGCTTTCTCCTGCGCTTTCCCTGTTTCCGGGCGCCCTTCTTATTTATACTCATTTAGAGCATAAATGAGGCTTAAAAAAACACCGGCTCTTCTTCCGGTCTTCAATATGCTATATGTGAGCATTTAGGCGAGTCAACAACATTATTTCAAAAATATTTCAGCG
>JAUSQH010000130.1 GCA_030652895.1 Alphaproteobacteria bacterium | reverse complement strand
TCGGATGCTTTGGAAATTTCAGCCAAGACCGGCGTGGGCATCGATACGGTGCTGGAAGCCATCGTCACCCGCCTGCCGCCGCCGCTCAGCCCCGGGGGGCGGGATGCGCCGCTGAAGGCGATGCTGGTGGATAGCTGGTACGACACTTATCTGGGCGTGCTGATTCTGGTGCGCATTGTGGAAGGCGTGCTGAAAAAAGGCATGCGCATTCGCCTGATGGCGACAGATGGCGTGTATGTCGCGGACCGGGTGGGCGTGATTACCCCTGCGCAAAAGCTGGTGGATGAACTTGGCCCTGGCGAGGTCGGTTTTATCACCGCCAACATCAAACAGGTTGCCGATACGCGCGTTGGCGACACCATCACCGATGACAAGCGTCCCACTGAAAAGGCGCTGCCGGGCTTTCGCGCGGCGCAGCCGGTGGTGTTCTGCGGCCTGTTCCCGGTGGACGCGGCAGAGTTTGAAGAGTTGCGCGACAGCCTTGGCAAGCTGCGCCTCAATGACGCCAGCTTCGAATATGAAATGGAATCAAGCGCTGCCCTTGGTTTTGGCTTCCGGTGCGGATTTCTGGGCCTGCTGCACCTTGAGGTGATTACCGAGCGGCTGGAGCGCGAGTTCAATCTGGAGCTGATCACCACCGCCCCCAGCGTGATCTACAAGGTGCAGCTTCTCGATGGCAGCAAAATCGAAGTGCATAATCCGGTCGACATGCCAGACCCGGTGCACATCGAACATATTGAAGAGCCGTGGATCACTGCCACCATTCTGGTGCCCGACGAATATCTGGGCGCTATTCTGAAACTGTGCGAGGACCGGCGCGGCGTGCAGAAACAGCTCACCTATGCAGGCGCGCGGGCCATGCTTGTGTACCGCCTGCCGCTCAACGAAGTGGTGTTTGATTTTTATGACCGGCTGAAATCCGTCAGCCGCGGTTACGCCAGTTTTGACTATGAGATAGACGCGTACGAGCCGGGTAAACTGGTGAAAATGTCAATTCTGGTGAACGAGGAACCGGTCGATGCGCTGTCGATGATCGTGCATGCGGGGCGCGCGGAAATGCGCGGGCGCGACATTTGCGAGCGGCTGAAGGATCTGATCCCGCGCCATATGTTCAAAATCCCCATTCAGGCGGCCATCGGTGGCCGGGTGGTGGCGCGCGAAACCATTTCCGCCATGCGCAAGGACGTGACCGCCAAATGCTATGGCGGGGACGCGACGCGCAAGCGCAAACTGCTGGACAAGCAAAAAGCCGGCAAGAAACGCATGCGCCAGTTCG
>JAUSQH010000126.1 GCA_030652895.1 Alphaproteobacteria bacterium | reverse complement strand
CTGCGCCAGATCTGCGACCGGCATGGCATCCTGTTGATTTTTGATGAAGTGATCACGGGCTTTGGCCGGCTGGGCGCGGCCTTCGCCGCGGAACGTTTCGGGGTCATTCCCGATCTGTTGTGTTTTGCCAAGGGGGTCAGTAACGCCGCCACCCCGCTGGGCGGTGTGCTGGCGCGCGCGCACGTCCATGACGCGTTCATGCGCGGGCAGGATCATGTGATCGAGCTGATGCATGGCTATACCTATAGCGCGCATCCGATGGGCGTTGCGGCGGCGCATGCGGCACTTGATCTGTATACTGAAGAAAACCTTTTTGCCCGGGCCCTGTCGCTGGAGGACGCCTGGGCCCGGGCCATCCAGGGCCTGCGCGATGCGCCATTTGTGGAAGATATCCGCACCATTGGATTGGCCGCCGGGATAGACCTGGCCCCCATGACGGACGCCCCCGGCAAACGTGGTTTTGAGGCCATGCTGAATGCATTTCACGAGCAGGATATGGTGGTGCGGGTTTCCGGCGACACCATCGCGCTTTCGCCGCCGCTTATTATCAGCGAGGATGAAATCGGCGATATCGCCAGCCGGTTTCGTGCGGCGCTGAATTTACTTGGATAGATCAGAGAGAGAGGATACGCGATGCTGCTGGGTGTGCCCGCGGAAATAAAGGTGCATGAATACCGCGTCGGCATGACCCCGTCGAGCGTGCGCGAACTTACCCATCACGGACACCGGGTGCTGATTCAGACCGGCGCCGGCGCCTCGATCGGCTTAAACGATGAGCATTACCGCCTGGCGGGGGCGGAAATTTCCGCCTCGGCCGCAGATATTTTTGCCCGCGCCGATATGATCGTGAAGGTCAAGGAACCGCAGGCGTCCGAATGCGCGATGCTGCGCGAGGGGCAAACCCTGTTTACCTATCTGCATCTCGCCGCGGACACGACCCAGGCGGATGCGCTGATTGCATCCGGCTGCACCGCCATTGCCTATGAAACTGTAACGGATGCAAATGGCGGCTTGCCGCTGCTGGCGCCGATGAGCGAAGTTGCCGGGCGCATGGCCATTCAGGCCGGCGCCCATTGCCTGGAAATGGAACAGGGCGGACGCGGCATGCTGCTGGGGGGCGTGCCGGGCGTCCCGGCGGGGCGTGTGATTATTATCGGGGGTGGTGTGGTCGGCACCAATGCGGCGCGCATGGCCATGGGGCTGGAGGCGCATGTCACCGTGCTGGACAAAAGCCTGCATCGGCTGCAACAGCTTGATATGCAGTTCGGGCCGACATTGAATACTATTTTCGCCACCGTCGATGCCCTGGAAAATTATATCATGGACGCCGATCTGGTAGTTGGCGCGGTGCTGGTGCCCGGCGCCGCCACTCCGCGTCTGATCACCGACAAGATGGTGCAGCGTATGCAGCGCGGCTCGGTATTCGTCGATGTTTCGATTGATCAGGGCGGAACGTCGGAAACCTCGCGCCCGACAACCCACGCTTCTCCCACCTATAAAATGCATGACGTGGTGCATTATTGCGTGACCAACATGCCAGGCGCTGTGGCGCGCACCTCGACCTTCGCCCTGAACAATGCGACCCTGCCATTCATTCTGGCGCTTGCGGACCACGGAGCCGTCGGGGCCTTGCGGCGCGACCCGCATCTTCGGGCCGGACTGAATGTGCATGGCGGCAAACTGACCTGTCAGGCGGTCGCAACGGCCCTGAACGCGCCTTACGTAGCGGCAGAAGACGTTCTGGGTTAGGTCCGTCCGTCCGGGTAGGAATATTTTTTTCCCCGGCGCGCATGCGTCGCTCGCATTTTCCACAAAGCTTTCTTAAGTCGCACTTTGGGCAGTCACCCAGCAGAAGTTCTGGATGGGTCGCAGCGATTTCGAGACGGGCTTGCCGGGGCGTTCGCACCTTTCGTAACAGATACGGGCTGCAGATGATCATGAGAGGCGTCCTCCAAACTACTATTCGCCCCTCAATAAAAATCCGCGATCTTGGTTAATAATCTGTTACCGGGCCAAGCCGGCGGATGCGATCATTTCCTGATTTTGACCGGTCTGCCATCATCGGCTCCGGAACCTGCGCAAACCCTTATTTAGCTTAGGGTTGATATGGCGCCAAGGATCGGCCATCTATCAGACACACCATTTTTGTTTTTATATTTGCGTCACAGGAGAGGCTTATGTTCATCCAGACGGAATCGACTCCTAACCCGGCCACTCTGAAATTCATTCCCGGCTGTACGGTACTGGAAGAAGGCGCGGCGGATTTTCCCAACGCGGCCTCAGCCACAAACTCTCCTCTGGCGGCTTGCCTGTTCGAAATACCAGAGGTCACCGGCGTGTATCTTGGCGCAGATTTTATTACTGTTACTAAGTCCAATGGCGAATGGCATCACCTCAAACCGATGATCCTTGGGGCCATTATGCAGCATTTCACCTCTGGCAAGCCGGTTATGCTAGCCGAAGGCGCTGCGACGGGGGGGCATGAATGGGACGCGGACAGCGAAGATGGTGAAATAGTCGCCCAGATCATTGAACTGCTGGACACGAAAGTGCGTCCGGCCGTGGCGCAGGATGGTGGCGACATTGTGTTCCGCAGTTTTTCCGAAGGCGTCGTCTATGTGCATCTGCAGGGATCGTGCGCCGGTTGTCCAAGCTCGACGCTTACCCTGAAAAACGGCATCGAGAATATGCTGCGCCATTATATCCCTGAGGTCGAGGAAGTTCGCCAGGTCGGTTAACCAAACGCAACCCCTTGAAAAACAGTATGAAAAAACAGCCATGTCATTTTCCGCCCATGGCGGGAAATGTAAAAAACTATAGTTAATCAATAGTTTCAATGGCTTAGGTGTGTACAATCGTCATTGGCTTGTCGCCCCTTACCACAGCGGGTAAACTGCCCTTCATATTTTGTTAACTAATTGGCGCCCCCTCCCAGGGGGGGCCGTTGAAGGGTTTTATACATGAATATAGCCAAACGGATATTGGCTAGCGCTGCGGGCATGGCCGTCTCGTTACTGGGCGTGTCTGTAGCCGGAGCCTATGTAATGGCTATGCTCGCCACCGTGCCCTCATTGGGGAATCTCGCGCAGTTGAATGGTCCGTCCAAGCCGATGGCAGACAATGCGGGCGCGTCTGTGTGGGACAGACTGGCGCAGGGGTCCGGGCAGATCCTAGCCAGCGTTAAGCCGCACCCGCTTGATGGGGTTCTGATGGTGGCGCCGCGTGATCGTCAGCAGTTGCAAAGCCATTTTGCCGCTCTCGATTATTCCCTGCCGGTGGCGGGGGCAGGCTATGAGGCGCGCAGCGAAGTGCCGCGGTTATATTTACGCAGTTTTCCCCATGACCTTGATTCCGCGGAATCCACTCTTGAACGCAAGCGGGATTTTTTGAGGGTGATGCTGCCATTAGTGCTGGCGGGAAACGAAAAAATCATGGCTGATCGTGAGCGGGTGCAGAAGTTTGCGCACCAGGTGCTGAGCGGGGGCGATCTCTATGCTGTCAACAAGACGTGGCTGATAAATCTGGCGGCGGACTATGGGCTTGCCGATTTTGATCCCGGTAATGGTGACTGGGTGGAATTGCTGCGCCGGGTCGATACGGTCCCGCCGTCGCTGGCTCTGGCGCAGGCCGCGTTGGAATCCGGCTGGGGTACGTCCCGTTTTGCCCAACAGGGCAATGCGGTATTTGGGCAGATGAGCTGGAAAACAGGTAGCGGTATTGTTCCCGCCGGACGCGATCCAGACGCCGCGCATGAGGTGCGCCGCTTTGCCCAATTGTCGGAATCCGTCGGCGCCTATCTACACAATCTCAACACGCACCGGCATTATGCAAAGTTCCGCATGCGCAGGGCCGCCGCCCATGCAAGTGGTAAAATCCCTTCCGGTATGGAATTGGCCAATTATCTGGACCGGTATTCAGAAGAGGGCCGAAAATATATCGACGAAGTCCGTGGCATCATCGAAACAAATTTGCTATTTGAAATGGACGGGACGCGCCTGCGGCCCGCGAATGCGGCCAGGCTGACATCTTCTTAATTCAGACTGGACGAATAATTGTGCTGTTCACGATGCAGCAGAGCCTTGCGCGTAACGGAGACTCACCAATTGTCTGAACCAGTTCTGCCGTTGCTGAAGGCGCGTATTCGGCACACCCGCTTCTTTGTGTTTGCAATGTTGCCTATTGTGATTTTTTCGCTGGGGATGCTGGCGGAAAATGGCCCAGCCCACGAGATCATGGAATGGGCAGGACATGTTCTGGTGATTTTATGTGTATTGGGGCGCAGTTATTGTTCTGCCTATATTGGTGGCCGCAAGAATGATGAAGTAATTTGTGAAGGCCCGTTCTCGATCGTCCGCAATCCACTCTACGTGTTTTCTTTCATCGGCATCGCGGGCATCGGCTTGCAATC
This sequence comes from Alphaproteobacteria bacterium, assembly GCA_030652895.1. Classification (GTDB taxonomy): domain Bacteria; phylum Pseudomonadota; class Alphaproteobacteria; order UBA11222; family UBA11222; genus UBA11222. The sequence continues at coordinate 3,788 of JAUSQH010000126.1, read as the reverse complement.
TGGCATGGTGACGTTGCCGGTGCTGCTGTTGCTGGTTTTCGCGCTCTATTATCCGAAAGTTGTGGCCCGCGAAGAAGCTTTCCTGTTGCATAAATTCGGCGATGTCTATCGCGATTATATGCAAAAGACGCCGCGCTGGTGGCCGCGCTGGGAAAACTGGATCGAGCCGGAATATATCAGCACGCAACCGCGTCTGTTGCGCGAATCCATGCGCGATGCCGCGATGTTTTTCGTGGCGTTTCCAATATTCGAACTGTTGGATGCGTTACATGCAAATGGTCTCCTCCCGGTCTATCTACTGCTGCCCTGATAGTGTTTGACGCGGCGGATCTTCGCCTGATGTCGGCGAAGGGGCTATTTCGGCTCCTTGAGTTCGACGAGGATGGCGCGATAACGCGGTCCCTTGTTGTGGGCGATTTCAACATGGCCTTTTTCAACCAGCATGGAGCCGCCACGCTTTGCATTTGGAAATTCAACGCTGGCCTTTTTGCTGCTGCCGTCGCTATCGAAGAATTCGACATCGAACGGGCCCACATCGGTTACATTGACAAGAACATAATCAAGTTCATGGTGGTGTTTGCCAAGGGTTTCGCCCGCGTTGATCACCTGATCCCACACCCGTACCTCATCGTCCTCGTACAGGATTTTTGTGGCGATGGGGCGCAGTTTTTCTTGTGCTGTCATTGTAATATCCTCCCCCCTATTTCTTATTGCCGAAGCGGGCATCCCAGTCCTTCTCCAGCGCCCATACGTCCGGAAATCCGGTTAATGTGTGTGTGCCGGCAAGAGGCGTGGGGCCATTCGTATCGCTGACGCCATTCTGCTTGAGGTAGGCATAGGCCCGTTCCATGGCCCCTAGCGCCGCCCCAAAGCCTACGCCTGGATAGATGGCGATGTCGAATCCCAATTCTTCCAGCTTTGTGGCGGGCAGTTCGGGCGTGCGCGCCCCTTTCGGCACCATATTGGCAAGCAGCGGCGCATCCACCTCCCGCCCGATACGGGCGATTTCAGCTTCACTTTCCGGCGATTCAACGAACAGAATATCTGCGCCCGCTTTGGCATAGGCCTGAGCGCGGGCAATGGCTTCATCCAGCCCGTGGGCGGTACGCGCATCGGTGCGCGCAATAATCAGCGTGTCGGGTGAAAGACGAGCCTCGACTGCGACCTGGACCTTGGCGACCATATCAAGCATAGGAATCACCCGGCGGCCAAGGGTGTGGCCGCATTTTTTCGGAATTTCCTGATCTTCCAGCTGAATGGCGTTGGCGCCTGCCGCTTCATAGCGGCGCACCGTGTGGCGCACATTCAGCAGGCCGCCATAGCCTGTGTCGGCATCCGCAATAACCGGTTTATCCGTAAGAGACCGGATGATTTCCAGCGCCCCAAGCATATCCGTGAGCGTGGTCAATCCCGCGTCGGGCAGACCATAGCGTGATGCCGAAACCCCGTATCCGGTCATATATAATGCGTCAAAATCCGCCCGATGCGCCAGCATGGCGGAAAAACCGTCGAAAACGCCCGGCGCGATAATGAAACGCTTTTCCTCCAGCATTCTGCGTAACGTCAATACGGCCATTGGGGGCCACCTCCTTATTTCTCAGCAGGTGAGGCATTCGCTTCGCGCTGCTTCGACCAGCTTCTGCAGTTGTTCAAGTTCGGCGAAGCCAGGCACCAGCGTGTCGCCGATAATGAACGACGGCGTTCCCGAAATGCCGAGACTTTCAGCAATTTCGTGATTTCGGGCAATGATTTTCTCGATTTTTGGGTCGTCCATGTCCTTGCGCAATTTAGCCGGGTCCAGCCCATTTTCTGTTGCGATGCGCAGTACGCGGCTTTCGCTTAACGCGCCTTGCGCCGCCATCAGCGCTTCATGAAACGGGGCGTATCTTTCCTGCGCCATGGCGGCAAGTGCAGCGCGTGAAGCAAACAGGGATTCGGGACCTAAAATGGGAAATTCCTTCAGCGCCAGACGGACGCCGCCATCCTGCTTTAGTAACTGTTGAATGATGGGCTGGGCGCGTTTGCAAAAACCGCACCGGTAATCGAAAAACTCGACTATCGTGACGTCCCCTTTTGGATTCCCGGCAACAAAGGTATTGGGATCGCGTTCCAGTTCATTGCGCAATTTTCCTAAATTTTCACGGCTGCCGGACGCCTGAGCGGCTTCCATCTGCTGGCGCAGGTTGTCAAGCGCCTGCATCAGTATTTCCGGGTTTTCCTCCAGCACTTCGCGGACCATCTCTTTAATGGCCGCTTTGTCGGGTGTGGCGGTCTGGCTATGTGCGACGCCAGGCGACAGATACGCTAAAGCCATCGTCAAGATGAGCGCGCTTTTCAACAATAAATGTTTCATTCAATGTAATCGCCCCGGTGTTTGGGTTTTACCATGTCGAAAATATCCTGTGCCCGGAAATTACCCGGCGAACCTTCTGGTAACAGTTTCATGGCGCGCTGTGAATGGATGTAAGCGTCACGCCGGTTTTCTGAGCGAAAGAAACGTTCTGCGGTTGCGAGCGCGGCCATGCCTTCTTGTCCATCGTTGGCGTAGGCGATGGCCAGCTGGTGCCAGCCAAACGTAATTTCAGGATCCTGCGCCATCGCCAACTGCAGGGCTTCCAGCGCCGGTTTCAGATAGGCAGGATCTTCGGTCGATAGCATCGCCTGCGCCAGATTTACCCGTAGCAACGGTATTTCCGGTTTGAGGGCGACGGCTCTCGCATGCGGCGCAATAGCCTCTCTCACGCGGCCATTCTCGAATAATACTTGCCCTTTCAGTTCATGATAATAGGCATTGTCAGGGGCCCCGGCGATGAGTGCGTCAACCTCACGCAGCCCCTGCTCGGTATCGCCGCGCTGATAATGGGCGATCGCGCGGGCATAGCGGGCCTTGATGCTGGTGTCCTTGAGCGGAAATTTGCGGAAGGTTTGGGCGGGCGGTTTGATAAAGCCATACAGCTTACCCTGCATGCGTAAATGCGCTTCGAGCAGTTCCGGTGAATCTTTGCGTTCGCGATAGGGGGATTTCTCCAGGCGCGCTTCAAGTGCGCCTATGCGATCCGATGACATCGGATGACTGCGCACGAATGGGTCCTGATTGGGCGTATTCAGCGATTCCTGACCACTGAACTTATGCATCACTTCCAGCAGGCCTTCAGCGGATTCGCCAATCTGTTCCAGATAGGTTGCCGCCGCCTGATCCGCTGACGATTCCTGGGAACGGCTATAGGCGAGAAAGTTACGCTGCGCCACCTGACTGCCGCCGGTCATGATGCCCATACCGACGTCGGGCGCTCCCAACGCCGCCGCGCCGATCCCCAGCACCAGGGAGGCGATCGCCAGGGCGCCCGTGCCCTTCATTGCATCCTGCGTGCGGGCCAGGTGCCCACCCGCAATATGGCCAACTTCGTGGGCGATAACGCCTTTGACTTCGCCCGGGGTTTCGAATTCAAGCAATAGCTCGGTAGTGAAAAATACATTCTGGCCACCCGCGACAAATGCGTTCACCTGATTATCATTGACCAGGTAGATATTCACGGATCTTGGATTGAGCCCCGCCGCGGCGAAAATCGCCGTCGCATAGCTGCGCAATAACTCCTCGGTTTCCGCATCGCGTATCAGTGAAATGGCGGATGCAGGCGTAACGGCGCCAGCCACGAAACCAATGATTGCGCCGAATAACAGCAAACATGACGCAATCCGCCGCAATGGATGGACGCGCGATCGAAAGGGCCAGATTCCATCCACGTAGAGTTATCTCCTTACTAGAATGTCCCACTGCGCCGGCGCAG
>JAUSQH010000125.1 GCA_030652895.1 Alphaproteobacteria bacterium | reverse complement strand
TGTGGTTGTAGTAGTCGAGCCCGGCCTCGGCGAGGGAATCCGCCTGGGAAGGCGACAGCATTCCGAGCGTCACGCAGGTTTCAAGGCCGAGCGCTTTGACGCCCTGCACCATGGTGATGACCATGTCCAAGTCGCGCTGTTTTGGGCTGCGCCAGGCAGCCCCCAGGCAATAACGCGTCGCGCCGCCGTCTTTGGCCTTGCGCGCTTCGGCAAGCACGCGTTCGACCTCCATGAGTTTCGAAGCCTTGAGGCCCGTCGGATAATGTGCGGACTGGCTGCAATAGCCGCAATCTTCCGGGCATCCCCCGGTCTTTATGCTGAGCAATTTGCTGAGCTGCACTCGATTTGGATCGAAATTCTCCCGATGCACCGTCTGTGCCCGGAACAAGAGATCGTTAAAGGGAGCCTCATAGAGCTGGTGGGCGTTTGCGTGTGTCCAGGGCTTATGCTTGGGCGGGGAGCCTGTCGCCGAGGACGTGTTGTGCGAAGCTGTTGGCATCTGGTCCTTTCGAGGCACCCGTCGGTGCCTTGACCAGAAGGGGGCGAGACAGGCGACCGAGGTCGCTCCGGTTGCAAAATCATAGATAATGTATTCTTATGATCTATGATAATGGAACCATACAGAAGCTTTCTGCACGTGCACGTGTTTTTATCATAGATAATCTATAGGGATGGTGATGGCGGAAACGACTGCAGAGCGCATCGCGCGTGTCCTTGCGGAGCGGATCGTTTCCGGTGAACTCGCTCCCGGTGTTCCACTTCGCCAGGACCGTGTCGCAGCAGAGTTTGAATCAAGCCACGTTCCAGCTCGAGAGGCGTTCCAGCTGTTGCGAGCGCAAGGTTTGCTTATCAGTGAACCGCGCCGCGGAATGCGGGTGGCGCCTCTCGATCACGCCTCGATGCAGGAAATCGTCGAAATTCGCGCTTCCCTTGAGGTGTTGGCGCTAACGCATGCGGCGCCGAAACTGAACGCGGCTTGTCTAAATAAAATTGAGCGCGCGTTGCTGGCTGGCGAACAAGCGCAGTCCATCATCGAATGGGAGCAGGCAAATCGGGCATTCCATCGGGAACTGGTTGCTCCTTGCAAGATGCCCCGATTGCTTGCCATGCTCGAAAAGCTCCAACTCGCCAATTCCCGGATCATCTTTTCCGCGACCCGCTCCGCTGGTTGGCAGCCTGGTTCGAGCTATGCTCATCGACAGATTCTCGGCGCGCTGAAGAAGCGCGATTTCGCCAAGGCCACGGCGCTACTTCAGCGGCACATTCGTGGCTTGGAGCGCGCAACGGGAAGCGTTGAAGAAAATATGGACGAGTAACCCGGACGCCGAACAGCCTACGCTGCTAGCTTCGGAATATGCCACTCGACCAATCGCAAGAATCAGGTATTGCGAGTCCGTTATTTGAACCTACGGACGATTCATCGGGCTCCCGCCGCCGACCTAACTATTGGCCTTCATGCCGTAGACGTGCTCAGGTCCCGGAAACGAACGCGACCGGACGTCGATGGCGTAAGCTTCGATTGCGGCCTCGATCATCGGGCGGAGATTGCCGTATCGGCGGACGAATTTGGGTGCGCGTGGCCACAACCCCAGCATGTCTTCCAGCACCAGGACCTGACCGTCGCAGGTCGCGCTGGCGCCAATGCCGATGGTGGGAATCGCAACGGTCTCGGTGATCCGTCGCGCGAGCGGTTCCGCCACTGCTTCGATCACCATCGAAAACGCGCCGGCTTCTGCGACGGCGCGGGCGTCGTTCTCGATCGGTCCCCATGCGCCTTCCTCGCGGCCCTGGGCTCGGAACGAACCCAGCGTGTTGATCGACTGCGGCGTGAGCCCGATATGTCCCATCACAGGGATACCCCGCTCGGAGAGAAACGCGATGGTCTCCGCCATCCGCGCGCCGCCCTCCAGCTTCACCGCGCCGCAATAGGTCTCTTTCAGAATCCGCGCCGCAGAATGAAACGCCTGCTCCCTTGAAGCCTCATACGACCCGAACGGCATGTCTACAACGACGAGCGCATGCTGCGAACCTCGCATTACCGCGCTACCCTGAAGGATCATCATTTCGATCGTCACAGGAACGGTTGTTTCGAAGCCATGCATCACATTTCCGAGCGAGTCGCCGACAAGAATGACGTCGCAGTAGCGGTCGACCAGAGCTGCGGTATGGGCGTGATACGAAGTCAGCATCACGATCGGCTCGCCACCCTTGCGCGCGCGAATGTCCGGTGCGGTCTTGCGTTTGGTGATGGACTGAACGGACATGATTGAACTCCATTGAGGGGAACGCCGACCACGACCCGGGGAAGCGCGAAGGCAATCACTCGGTACAAAGCGGCCGCTTAGTTGTAGATGTCAACGGTCAGCCGGGGCCATGACGACGGCTTCGCCTATCACTGTTTGGGAATGGCGTGCAATATCGACCAAATGCTCGCACAGATTCTTATCCGTTTGCATAGTCCCGCATATCATTGGTCCAGGTAGAGCTTTCCTTTTCAAGGCCAAAGTCACGCCAACGGCAGATAGAGAAAGAACATTCCTTTTTTCGTGTCGTCAGGAGAAGGTTTCTCCCCTTTTTGAATGAACATTGCATAACCGTTCCTTTGCTTCTTCCGCCGATCAACGACAATTTCGCGTAATTAAGTCGTTCCTTGACCGCATTGTGCAACTCCGGCGCACGCCACAACTGGACACCTTCGATGCAAGTCACCATGATGAAAGGCAAGATCCACCGCGCGCACGTTACGCAAGCGGATTTGCACTATGAGGGTTCGATCTCGATCGATCGCGTGTTGATCGATGCTGCCGGTCTTCTGGTCAACGAGCGTGTCGACATCTACAATATCGATACTGGTGCGCGTTTTTCAACCTACGTCATCGAGGCGCCTGCATGTTCCGGTATTATCGGTCTGAATGGCGCGGCCGCACGGCTGGCGATGGTTGGCGACAAGGTCATCATCGTCGCCTATGCGAATTTCAACGACGATGAAGCGCGCCGCTTTCAACCGCGTGTCGTCTTCGTCAACGAGAAGAATCAATCGCTCTAGCAGTTTGCTGAAAAACCTTGGAAATTATGGTTTCCTTTGTCTTGGTGGCGCTGTCGATCAAGTTTTAGGTGCAGTGTTTATCGGCTTGAGGCAGTTTTGTTTGCCTGTGCGCGGGTACTGCCACCCGGCACTGCTACGCAGCCACCAGCTTGGGAATGCGGATCAGGTTGTAGGCGATCAGATTGAGCAGGAAGTCGGCGGCGACGCGACCGATGCCACGATGTTTGGTCTTGCGCATGGTGCCATGCTGCTTGCCCCAGCCGAAGATGCACTCGGTCATCGCCCGGCGTGATTGCGACATGCCATAGCCTTGGTGCCGCGTGGTGCGCTGGTCGATGGCGCTGTTGCGGGTTCTGCCGGTTTTGCTGACGGCATTGTTTTGTGTCACGTGCTGCGTCACGTTGATGGCGCGAAGATTGGCGATGTGATCGGCGGTATCGTAGGCCTTGTCCGCACCGACGGTGATGCGGCGGCGGGCGGCCTTGCTCTTGGCCTTCAGCATGATCTCCGCGGCGCGGCGCTCGGCGGTGCCATTGGCTTGCGTGACCATGCCGGCCACCGCCAGCCCATGCCGGTTCTCCATGGTGGCGTGGCCCATATAGCAGAGCTTTGCCTCCCGGCCTGCCGCCTTGCGATAAAGCCTGCTTCCTGGGTCGCTGGTACTGGCATGGGTGTCGTTCTTGCGCTTCTGGCCGTGGAAATTCGCGCCGTCATCATCGTCACCGCTTCCGTCCTTGGGACGAAAGCTCTTCTGTGAAGCCCAGGCTTCGATCAGCGTTCCATCCACCGAGAAATGCTCGTCCGACAGCAGCGGCTTGACCTGCGGATGGTTCAGCAGCCTGGTCATGAACTTTGCAAACACCTCGCCGTTCTGCAGCCGGTCGCGGTTCTTGGTGAAGGTGGTCGGGTCCCACACCGGATCGTCGGGCGAAAGTCCCACGAACCAGCGGTATAAAAGATTGTAGTCCAATTGTTCCATCAGTTGGCGTTCCGACCGAACGCCGTAGAACACCTGTAGCAGCAAGGCGCTCAGCAATTGTTCCGGTGGGATCGAGGGACGCCCTTCGCTGGCGTAAAGCTTCCCCAGATTACGACCCATCTCGCCAAGTACATCCCGGACAAGCTGCCGGATCTTCCTCAGCGGATGGTTTGCAGGCACCCGCGCCTCCGGCGAAACGTACGAAAATAATCCGCCCTGATCCACAAACCTGCCTCGCATGCTCGTCTCCAGCGATTCGAGATGATAAAGTGAATCACCAAGCTGCCGCCGTGGCGAGCGGGTTTTTCAGCAAACTGCTAGTACTACTGAGTCAGAAAGTCGCAGGCGACAATTGAGAGACTCGGTTATTTTACGAGATTGATGTTACGGCGGCAGGAGTCTCATCGCTCAGATTCTCAGGCAGCGGCCAGTCAAGCCGGCCCGCCGTGAACGCCGAATGCAGTCGCCTGCCGCCGTCGCCCCGATCGATAGGCTGGCCGCGATCTTCCGTTTGGACATGCCGTCGGCACTTAGCCGAAGCACATCTCGTATCTTGCGCATGGGTAATCTCTGTCCTGGCATGCCCGCTCCCTTTCAAAGGGTCGTAGCAATGCCGATTCGCAGATCACCCAACGGTGCCGGTTACACCCGTCCACAGCCTGGTCGCGATCGCCCGGAATGGGTGGTCGCGATCAATCGGAACGCATGGTTGCAATCAATCGGAATCAGTGGTCGCAATCAGCCGGTGCGCGCAGTCCGTTGCGGCAAGACTTGTTCTTGATTGCAAATTCCCGGTCATTGACGAATCTCTATGGTCCCGCGCGATTTTGTGTGATTGCGCTGTTTCAATCTTACTATTGATACGGGCGGCGACGTCACGCCGCCATCATGTCGAACTCGACATGCACGCGGTCATAGGGAAATTCCACGCCCCCACGTTCCGTCCGCTCCAAAATCCCCGCGCCCAGTAGCAGCGTCACGTCGGAGTGGACCCCCTTGAAGTCGCGATCGACCCGACGTCCGACTTCCCGGATCGTCATCGGTCCGGCTCCGGTCATAACGCGCACAATTTCCATGCGCTTGGGCGCCAGTACCCGCCAAAGGTCGCTGACGCTCTCGAACGAAATTCGGTCGTCACCAGCCTTACGCTGCCCGTGCGCAGTCGCCAGGATGCGGCGCGTCAGGTCGCTTTGTGTCTCGACGCCCAGAATAACCGTCCGCATGCTCTATCTCCGTTTATTCACGTCGCGCCGGAGAGATGCGACACAATCTGTTTTGGCTGAGCGACGTGCAATGGAGGCAGATCGAGCAGCACTTGCCCAAAGACGTGCGGGGCAAGGCCCGCGTCGATGACCGCCGCGTGATCAGCGGGATCGTGCATGTGATCAAAAGTGGCTGCCGGTGGTGCGATTGCCCGCCGGAATACGGTCCTCCGACGACGATTTACCCCGGCTTTTGGGGGTCAATATTGCAGGCCGAATGACACCCAGCCGCACATCGTGCGTAGCGTTATCGCCGCAGGACAGACCGACCATGTAGCTGGACCAATCACCGACGTGTCCAATCCTGCTACAGGCGAAGTCACGGCCAGAGTTGCCGCGTCTTCAGCCGCTGAGGTCTGCTCCGCGAGAAACGCCGCAGCACGAGCATTTCCAAACTGGGCAGCTACATCGCCTCATATCCGCGCGCGTCAGGTTCAGGTTTCGAAATCTAATCGAACAGAAACTGGATCAACTGGTGGCGATAAACACCTCTGGACCTGGTAAGGTGCTCTCCGACGCGAAAGGCGAATTGGTCCGCAGACTCGAAGTGGTCGAATTCGCTTGCGGCATCCCGCAGCTACTCGAGGGTGAGTTCAGCGAGGGAGTCGGTCGAGCAATAGATGCCGTGTCGCTACGCCAGCCCCTTGGTGTTGTCGCCGGGATCACTCCTTTCAATTTTCCGGCCATGGTGCCCATGTGGATCTTCCAATCGCTCTTGCATGCGGCAACTGCTTAGTCCTCAAGCCTTCGGAGCGGGATCCGAGCCTGGCGAACGTGCTGGCGAACGCGGTGACCCGCCGCCAGCTACACCACGCCAGGGGACACGATCGTGACATGGAAGTTGTCTAACTTGCTGGCTCAGCTCGATAGTTAATTTATCGCCTCGTAAGACTACGGTGTTTACCCAGACATCAAGAGAAAAAGGTACTGCGGTGGATATTCGGCCGCGAGTGATAGCGGAGATCTTCGTGTGATTTCGCTACGCCGGCGTGCTGATCGCGTCCCCGTATCAGGGACATCCAAATCCGAACGAGCTTGAGTCACCGAGGCATTTCGAGGCCAATGCACGCTTCTCGACATCATGCGAGAGTCGGACGGTTCAATTGAACAGGGCGCGCAATTCGGTACGCTTAAGAACGATCTGTTAGGCACGTTTTCAACCATAAATGCGGCGTTAAACTACCGAAGTGTGGATACGAGTTACAAAAATGCGCCAACTACAATAAATGGTTCCGCACATGCTTAGTATATATACCTGTCTGACGGTTGCGCATGACTGGCGCCTGGTGACGCTCGCTGGCGCTGTCTGATTATTGGCATGCGGGGTCGCCATAAGCCTCTTCCATCGCGCCCAGGCGACACAGGGGCGCACACGACTTATTTGGCTGAGCTTAGATGCGGCTGCCGGAGGCTGCGGAATCTGGGCGACTCACTTCATCGCGACGCTCGCTTGCGACCCAGGAGTCCGCGTTGGCTATAAGCTTGCTCTGACAGTGTTGTCGCTGGTCTTCGGCGTGGCCATTACTGGCGTTGGCCTCAGCATAGCCTTGGGTCACGTTTCAAGATGGGCTGCAGTTATCGGGGGTGCAGTCGTCGGCGTCGGGATTGCGGCGATGCATTATACCGGGATGTTGGCGCTAGACCTTCCCGGGCGCATAGTGTGGTCGTTCGATCTCGTTTTGGCGTCGCTTGCGCTAGGCATTGTATTTGGAGGGAGTGGCTATCTTCGTTGCGGTGAAGCGCGACGACCTGGGACATACGTTAGCTGCAGCGGTTTTACTTGCGATCGCGATTGTCTCCCATCACTTTACGGCCATGGGCGCTCTGGTGTTCGTACCTGATCCGACACGCATCATCGATACCGTTTCACTATCGCCGGCCGCTCTTTCAACTGTCGTTGCCGGAATAGCGGCGATTATTCTTGGCATGTGTCTTGTTGCGGCACTCAGCGATCGCCGATCGAAGGATGAGCTGCGGAAGCAAAAAAGTCTACTAAATACCGCCATCGAGAACATGTCGCAGGGGCTTTGCATGTTCGATGCAGATGGCCGCATCGTACTATTTAACGAGTGTTACTCCAAAATGATGGGAATGCCTGCTGCTTCGCTGCAGGACCGATCTCTGCTGGACCTGTTTAAGCATAAGAAGGCGTCTGGCGAGTTTACTGGCGATCCGGAAGATATCCCTCCTTCGGTACGGGTGTTCGACACAACGCGTCGAGAGAACCAGATTGGCCAGAAGCGCAGTCAGGTCGCGGTGCGTCACGCTGCCGAGCCACTCCGGCGCAGCCCCGTATGCGCTGGGAGGTTCGGCCGCCGCGGCGTTTGCGGTGCGCAGTGCGCCTGACGCCCGGATAACGCCCTCCAGTGCCCTGAGCCACCCGGGCATCCCTTCGCACAGTAGCAAGGCAAGACCCACACCGCGGGGCTGACCTGCTGCGCTCGCCCCGCCCGGATTCGCTCTCGCGCCGATCACCTGTGAACGAAGCAGCTCGTAATGAGCTACGTACCGCGCGGGATCAAGCGCAGCCGCTTCTTCGGCGATCGTGAGTGTTTTTTTTCCTGCCGCTTCAGATAGGGGAGCAGACGTCGCAGGATGCTGCGTGGGTGGGCATGAATGCCGCAACGTTCGGCCAAAAGCTCGGCCAACTCTGCAGCGCTTGGCATGCGTTCGGCCTCGCGCACGGCCTGCGCCAAAACGGCAAGGGCCTCCTCGGTAAGTTTGTGCGGCCGCTTCGGCCCGCGTTTGCGTGGTAACAGGCCCGGCAGACCTTCGCGATTGAACAGCCCCCAGGTCACGTAGTAGACCGGCCGGGACAGTCCAAAGGCCTCTACCGCATCCACCACGGCGCGGCCTTCCTTCTCGACGCTGCGTAGCATCTCGTACTTGACCTGGACCAGATCGTTCGGGTCGAAGAACGCACTGCCGCGAAAGAGCGGATCGGTCACGGCCTGAGGGCGGGTGGCGCCGTGTGCCTGCAAGGCCTGCCGGCGCCGCGCCCGCTGACGTGAATCTGATGCCATCCGGCCCCCTTGAAGCGCGAATCGCTTGTGTGTCTTTATAATTAAATACGATACATGAGCACCCATCAAGGGGAGAAGATCGCGAAATCAAACAAAATCCGGACATATCAGCGATTACATGCAAGCAATCGTACATCCGCCTGCACGTAGCTATCAGTGCACGAACATAATTACCAAGACACATTGTACCTAATTTGCCTAACATGACGGCGCCTCCTGCTGCTACGAGTTCGGGCTCGATAACGTCAGTCCATTCGACCGGAAGTGTACGCAGCCTCCCTTCGGGGCCCGCGTATGACACGCGGTCTCCGCCCCAGTTGTTGCGCACGGTGAGCAGCTCGAACGTCTGTCCTCGCAGCGGATGGAACGGATGGGTAACCGTAAAAACTTGCGCGCCATGCTCGTCACCATATGCAATGCGCGCTAGACTCCAAAGGAAGCGTCGAGAATGCGATCCAGCATACCCAGGGCACCGCGCTGGCCGGACGGCGCTTCGAGACGCTGGAAGCCCAGAACGAGTTCTTAAGGCACTGGGAGGAGAACTGGGCTTCCAAACGCATCCACGGCCGCGCTCGCCGCCAGGTCGAGGCCATGTTCCAGGAGGAGAAGCCGCACCTGCGGCCGTTGCCTGTCTCCGCCTTCCGCTACTTCACCGAAGCTGTCCGGACCGTCTGCGACGACACCACAGTGCGCGTCGATAGCAGCTATTACGCCGCGCGGCCTGCGCCCATCAGCAGCCAGGTCGTGGTGCGGATCTACACCTCGACGATCGAGATCCGTGACCACCGCGCCCAGGCGCTGCTGCGCATTCATTCTCGGATGGCGCGACCCGGTTCGGTCGTTCTGCCGAACAACGAACGCCCGTTCAATCCATCGCGGCAAACCGCCTTCCTGCTGTTGAGCGCCGGCAGCATCGGTCCCCAAACCAAAGCGCTGTGCCAGCAGATGTTCGACACCGAAGGGCGGGTCGGGCAACGCGCGATGTGGGGCATTGTCGGGCTGAGCCGGAAGTATCCTGCCCGGCCAGTCGAACAGGCCTGCGCTCACGCCATCAGCAACCGCATCTACCGTTACAAGCACGTGCGCGCGACCGTCGAACGGTTGTTTGAACAGGCGCTCGAGCAGGTTGAAGCGGCGCCGCAGCTCGCATTGCCGCTGACGCAGGATCATCCGCTGATCCGTTCCGCCACCGAATACGGTGACCTCTTCAGCCGCGCTGTGCGGCACGGGGCCGGCAACAATGGCTTGCTACCGCAACCAGCGACGACGTCGTCACTGCAATCCGCGCTCGTGGCGCCTGCGCAACCCCGGCCAGCTCCGGCGCCACGAGCGCTCCTACCGCTTCTCACACCCCAACCGGAGACCCAACCACATGACGATGACCATGCCGGAAATCGAACGCTGCTTGCAACAACTGCGCCTGTCGGGTGTCCGCGACACGCTCCAGACGCGCGTGCTGCAGGCGCAGGGCGCCAACCAGCCCTTTCTCGAGACCTTCTCCTTGATTCTGCAGGACGAACTGGACCGCGTCAGTCCCGCCTCATCGAGCGCCGTTACCAGCAATCCGGTCTCGAAGAAAAGCTTACACTCGCCGAGTTCGACTGGTCGTTCAATCCAAAACTGCCGCGCCAGAGCAGCTTCCAGCTCCATACGCTGGGGTTCATAGCCGCCGGCGAAAACGCACTGCTCATCGGCAAACCTGGCACCGGGAAATCGCACATCGCCAAGGCGATTGGCTATCAGGCGATCCTACAGAGCCACAAGGTCCAGTATATCGAGACCGATGACTTCTTCATCGCTACGCGCTGAGCCCCGTCGCACAGCGCGAGGTCCGGCTGCGAAACATCATCGACTGTGATCTGCTCGTATTGGACGATCTGTTCCTCTCCCGCACCATTCCCGACGATGCCGGCGCACTGCTGCAAACCCTGATCCATCAGCGCTACAAATTGCATCGCAGCGTCATCGTCACCTCCAATCGTATCGTGCAGGACTGGGGCGCCTACCTGGGCGACAATACGATGAGCACGACCATACTCGATCGCCTTATGCACCATTGCCATCTCCTCGAGTTCGATGGTCGCAGCCATCGTCTCAAGCAGGCCGCCGAAACTCTTGCCAGGGAAACAAAGTCAAATTAAACCATCCCTGTCCTGCTTCACGGGTGGAGGAGTTTGACCGACCGCACCTGGAGTAGTTTGAACTGACCGTCCGGGCACGCGGCCGAACCAGGTCTGGGCGATGGATATCACCTACATCCCGATGGCGCGCGGTTTCGTTTATCTCGCCGTCGTGCTCAATTGGGCAACCCGCCGGGTTTTGTCTTGGCGGTTGTCGATCACGATGGAGGCGGCCTTCTGCGTCGAGACGCTGGAGGATGCCCTGGCTCGTCACCGGCAAGCCGGAGATATTCAACACCGACCAGGGCTCGCAGTTCACCGGCTCGGCCTTCACCGGCCTGCTCGCCAGTAACGGCATCGCCAGCAGCATGGACGGCAAGGGCGCCTGGCGCGACAACGTGTTCGTCGAGCGGCTGTGGCGCAGCGTCAAATACGAGGAGGTGTACCTATGAGCCTACGTGCGCATTTCGGTGATCGTGAGCGGCGATTTCACACGATGGTGAGCGCTCGTTTCATTTGCGAGATCGGTGGCCGGGACGGAAGAATGACCCGCGGCGCAGCCGAACAACAGAATGGACGTACGCGACCATGAAAAAAATCGCTTGTCCACCTCATCCGTGGTGTAGATGATCCGCCGGACCCCCTCCGGGAACGCAAAAAACGGGATGACGAGATTCCAGTTGCGGCACCAGCTCTGGGCGATGGCGGGATATTTTGCGCCCCAGGGTCCTTCTGCGAAGTCTTCCAGCGCCGCCTGGCCGGCATTGGCATCGACCGCGCGGTAGACGGTCTTGAGCGCCTGAGCGACGCCCTTGCGGTCCTTCCAGGCGGCGAAATCCATCGAATGGCGGATCAGATGGACGATGCAAGTTTGCACCACCGTCTGCGGGAAAACGGCGTTGATGGCCTCTGGAAAGCCCTTCAGCCCATCGACAACGGCAATCAGGATGTCAGTGACGCCGCGGCCTTGATCGCGGTTTTCTTGACGAGACTTCCGACCACCAGCCCTTGCGCCACGGCAACATCCGCTTTCAGGACTATTTCCACTGGATCATGGAGCCTTCAATGCTGACACATCCTACCCATGAACGGCTAATCACGCTCGGCTTGACCGGAATGGCCAAAGCCTTCGAGGAGCAGCCACGATCACCGGATCTCGATGCCCCGTCGTTCGAGGAGCGCGTCGACGGCTAACAGGCAAATTATCATTTTCGACTATCTCTCTCACCTTCCTCGACCGGCGGCGCGTCTCAGGCGTCGCTCAGCCTTCCGCTTCCCTGAGACCGCCATAGGTGCTCCACGACGTTCCCGCCAGCCAGCCGCAGTCAACCGGAAGGTTTATGCCGCTAATAGCTGACGCCGCGTCCGATGCAAGAAACGCGACCGCACGTCCTATCTCCTCAGGATCAACCAGCCGTCGCAGCGCCGCATTGACCGTCAGCGACGATACATCGCGTTCACCGCGGTCGATCGCATTCTTCAACGCTGGGGTCAGCGTGTAGCCCGGCGATACCGCATTAACGCGAATCCCGGATGGCCCCCACTCCGCGGCGAGGCATTCGGTGATCGCAATCACGGCAGCCTTGGCCGGGGCATAGGCATGGAGCGGCATCGAGCGCATACCGGCTACCGATGCAATGTTGACGATATTGCCCCGCCGCCGTTCGATCATTCGACGCGCAAATGCAGTGCAGGCAACATAGGTGCCACGTTGGTCCACACGCACGACGTCATCCCATACGGACATTTTCATGTCATGCGGCCGCTGCGGCACCTGGATGATTCCGGCGCTGTTGACGAGCACATCGACGGCACCGCAATCGTGCTCGATTTGAGCGGCGCAAGCCTCAACCGAGGTCTCATCGCTGACGTCGATACTGTGAGCCTGCCCACCAGTTTCATTCGCGACAGATCGCGCTCGTTCCAGATCGCGATCCGCGACAATCACGAGATCACCGGACAATGCGAGCTGCCGCGCACATGCGGCGCCGATGCCGCTGGCGCCGCCGGTCACCACACTGACGCGGCGCTTGGAATCAACACTCATAACGGATGCTCCCTGAGTTTCCTTATTGCGTGATTGAGGAATGTCATCGCAGACGATGCCCTGCGACAGGCGCAAGCCATGATCAAACCGCAAGATATCGTTGCTTGATGGCCTCGTTATGCCGCAGGTCGTCTATCGTCGCGCGATTGACGATCAGCCCCTTGTCGACGATGGCGGCATGGGTGGCGATGCCAAGGCAGAAATGCATGTTCTGTTCAGCCAGTATGATCGTTACGCCCATACTCCGTAACGTCCGGATGAGTTCGCCGATGGCTTGAACGATGATCGGTGCGAGACCTTCGCTCGGCTCGTCGAGCAGGACGATGTCAGGATTGCCCATCAACGTGCGGGCCAGCGTTAGCATCTGCTGCTCACCGCCGGACAATCGGCCGGCCATTCGTGTCTTCATCCCTGCAAGAAGCGGAAAAACTTC
>JAUSQH010000124.1 GCA_030652895.1 Alphaproteobacteria bacterium | reverse complement strand
GAATCCTGACTGTCGAGAATGAGGCGCAGGCGATGTCCCGTGCTTCTGTTAAAGATAAAAATAAAGGCGGCGAGTTTGCACAAGCCTGCCTCTCCATGGTTCAATTACGCCGTAAATTTGGCATAGGATGATAATGACAGTGCCAATTATTCCGCCTGGAGCTGCAGCAGCCCCGCAGTCAAGACGCAGCGGGCGTTCTGCCGCCCGCCTGGCCGCCGTGCAGGCGCTGTATCAAATGGAACTAAGCGGCGCCGATGTGGATACGGTGATACTCGAATTCATGAGTGAGCGCTTTGGCCATGAAATTGACGGTGAAGAGTATTTAGCCGCCGACCAGAAAATGTTTGCGGAACTTGTGCGCGGCGTGGTTTCGCGTCAACTGGAAATAGATCCCCTTGTGGCCCGCACAGTCAGCCAGGACTGGGCGCTGCCGCGTCTTGACGCCACATTGCGCGCCTTGATACGCACCGCGACATTTGAACTTATGGCGCGTACGGACATTCCGGTAAAGGTCGTGCTTAGCGAATATATCGATATTGCGCATGCGTTTTTTTCTGGTGATGAATCGGGATTCGCAAACGGCGTTCTGGACAAGGTTGCGCGGATCGTGCGTCCCCAGTCCTTTGGCAGTCATGAGCCACAACGCTGATCACCCTTCCGATGAATTTGCGCTGATCGCGGGAGTTTTTGCGCCACTTGCCAAAGCCGATCCAAACAGCTTCGGCCTGACAGACGATGCCGCAGTCATAGCGCCGCTCGCCGGAAAGGATCTGGTGGTTACCGCAGACATGATGGTCGCCGGGGTGCATTTTTTTGCGGACGATGCGCCGGATATGATTGCGCGCAAACTGATGCGGGTGAATTTGTCCGATCTTGCCGCCAAAGGGGCGGCGCCGCACGGCTACATTCTGACTATCGCCTTACCGCGCGGCGTGACAATGCCGTGGTTGCGCGATTTTGCCGCCGGTTTGGCGCAGGATCAGGCCGAGTTCGGCATTAACCTGCTCGGTGGGGATACCACCGCCACAGATGGTCCCATGTGTTTGTCACTGACCGCCATGGGCTGGACGCCACATGGCCAGATGGTGCGCCGCGCGGGTGCGCAAATTGGCGACGATATTTATGTAACGGGTACGATTGGCGATGCAGCGCTTGGCCTGATTGTACGGCGTGACGGCGCGATTCCAGGGCTATCGTCAACGCATGCTGAATTTCTGCTGGCGCGTTATCTGCTGCCGCAACCGCGTAATCGATTGGCGCAGGAACTCGCGGGACTGATACATGCGGCAATCGATATTTCTGACGGGCTGGCCGCCGATCTTGGCCATGTCGTGCAGACCTCGGCGGTAGGCGCGGAAATTCAGCTTTCAAAAATCCCCCTATCGGATGGGGCGGCGGCGGCTCTTGATTTACGGGCTGTATCCATCGCGGATCTGATCAGCGGCGGCGATGACTATGAATTATTGTTCACCGCACCGTCCAGCAACAGACCGCTCCTGGCGGCCCTAGGGCGTACGACAGGTGATAAAATTACACGGATAGGCCGGATCGTGTTAGGCAAGGGTGTTGTTTTTGCCGATCAGAAGGGTCAGTCAATATCGCTGAAGCGCCCCGGTTACCGGCATTTTTAGCGCGCTAAACCTGTTATTAAGGCGCTGTATGCGAAAAGCGCCCGCATGAAACATATCCTGAAATTCCTGGTCGCCGTAGCGCTGTTAATGAGTGCTTTGCCGTACCACGAGGCGCGTGCCAATTCGGCCCCGGCCGAGGAAGGAGAAGGTGAGGGCGGACCAGAAATAAGCCTGGTGCCGCTAATTCCGCTTCTGATACCGATCCTCAGAGGAAGCCGGGTTACGAAATATGTGATTTTGAAACTCAGTCTTGAGACGGCGCCTGAAGCCGACGTCGAGGCGGTTATCCATGACCTTCCTCGAGTTAATGACGCTTTGCTCCGGGAGAGCTATCTGTTTGCAAAAGAAAACTCGGGCGCCGATGACGTGGACATGGAAGCACTGCGCGCCCGTTTGCTGGCGGTGATCAATTCCATACTTGGTGATGGAAAAATTGCCGAGCTTTATTTCACCGGCACGGACACGCTCAGGGCGTGATGGATTTTTCCACAAACGCGCGGCTGCGCGCAATCGCATTTTCGCGAATATTCATGTAGAACAAATTATAATCATAATTGTGGTAATTGCCGCCGGGCATCACAAGACGCTGAAACTCCTCTCCGGGATCACTGACAAATAAATATCCGGCCTCGCAACGTGCGCGAATCAGGTTTTTGTGCAGTGGACCAAGCGGCGTGTTTGGATCGCGGGCAAAAGGGAGCGCGCCCAAATGCAATTCGGCGTCCGCTGCGCCATTCACGGACCAGTTAAGCGGATTGATACACACCTGCGCCCCGTTCGCAGTGCGTTGCACCTCCGGCATACCGAGGCTCAGATCAATTACCGGGCGGAATTTTTGCGTATCGCCCCCCTCAAGGGCGGTATTCCAGTTGACGACGCATCCTGTTTGCGTCGCCGTTTTACACAACTCCGTTCGTTCGAACGGCTGGCCCCCCGCCGTCAGTTTTAGGGGATATCCAACCAAATAGGCGGCAACCATGTGCGCAGCAAATGGTTTGCCCTCGATCTCCTCCACCAGAATCCGGATGCCATGCCGCGCGCCCTGACTGTGCCCCGCCAAGATAAACGGCCGCCCCTGATTATAATGCGCCATATAATATTCAAATGCGGCCTTGATATCCGTATAGGCCAGCTCAAGGGCTGGAATGCCATTGCCTCCAGTATCAACAAATGCAGCAAGCGCCGCCTGACGATAACGCGGCGCATAAATTCGGCAGCAGCCGTTGAATAGGCTTGCCTGGTGCCGCAATGCGCCGTTTTCGGTTCTTTGGTTTATGGTCTGATCATCGACGGCGGCATTCCACCCGCTCCGGCTGTAATGCGTGGTCGGGTGCACAAAAAATACATCGGTCCGGGCGTTTGCCTGGGCGTCGCCTCCCTCAGTTCCCACCGTAACCACATCCACACTGTCTTCCCGGCCAGGCAGGGCAGCCCAATTTTGAGACAGGGCGTAATCTGGCGTGGGTGGAGATGGGCTATCGGCAAACGATGTGCCGGGAGTAATCGCGAAAATGAAAATTTCCTTGCGGAAGGCATAAACAATGCCTGCGATGATTGCCAGACTTACCAGCACGTATAAAAAAATCCTTTTCATCCGGGAAATTTAGGACATATTTGGCGCGCCGTCGACCGCATACATAGATGCTTTCCACAAACACCAATTCGCGTCATATAGTCGGTCCATGGATAATAATGATTCCGCTCCCACATCGCCGGTCGAGGCTGCATTTGACCCGGACACATTAACCCCGCCCCCCAGGCACGGCATTGTGTGGCGGTTGCGAAATTATTTTCTGGCGGGCGTTGTCGTTACAGCACCTATCGGCGTGACGCTCTATGTGACCTGGGCTTTTGTTTCCTTTGTGGACCGCTCGGTCAAGCCGCTCATTCCCGAGGCCTATAATCCGGAAAACTATGTTCACTTCAGTTTTCCTGGCCTGGGCCTGATCATTATGCTGGTGGCGCTGACCCTTCTGGGGGCGTTGGCGGCCAATTTTTTTGGCAAGACCCTGCTGGAATATGGCGAGCGCCTGGTGGCCCGCATGCCTATCATGCGCGGCGTCTACAACGCCACAAAGCAGATATTGGAAACCGTCACGACGCCCTCGGGGGCAAGTTTCCGCCAGGCGGCGTTGATTGAATATCCGCGCAAGGGCATGTGGACCATCTGTTTCATTACGGGAGATGCGATGGGAGAGGTGCAGGCGCGTACACAGGAAGCCGTCATCAGTGTCTATGTTCCAACCACGCCAAACCCCACCTCCGGTTTTCTGCTTTTCGTACCCCGCAGCGACATCCTCAACCTGGATATGAGCGTGGAAGAAGCCGTGAAGATGGTCATCTCCATGGGGCTGGTCGTACCGAAATGGACCGGATAGTTAGCCCGCCCGCGCATATTTCACGGCCGCGTCGCGCTCAAACAGGTACAGCAGGATGCGCAGCGCCTCGCCGCGTTCGCCTTTCAGTTCCGGGTTTTGACCGGCGATCATGCGGGCATCGTCGCGGGCCACGTCCAGTAGCGCACCGTGGGTAGTGAGGTCGGCGAGGCGGAATTCCGGGATGCCGCTTTGCTTGACGCCCAGCACTTCGCCGGCGCCGCGCAGGCGCAAATCCTCTTCGGCGA
>JAUSQH010000122.1 GCA_030652895.1 Alphaproteobacteria bacterium | reverse complement strand
CGTCATAGGCCTTGAGGATGGTGTTCTTGGTGGACAGATAGACGGGCCATTTGCGTTCGAGCCCGTAGTTCAGACAGGCATGGGCAAATTCGCGGATCGATTCATCCAGATTGTACATGCCCATGGCGACGCCGCCGCCGGGAAAATCGAACACTTCATACTGCATCGGTTTGCCGCCATCAGCTGGCGTAAAAGTCATGGTAAGTTTGCCCTTGCCAGGAACGACAAAATCGGTGGCCCGGTACTGATCTCCGAACGCATGCCGGCCGATCACGATGGGCTGTGTCCAGCCCGGCACCAGGCGCGGCACATTCTCGATAATGATCGGTTCACGGAACACTGTGCCGCCAAGAATATTGCGGATGGTGCCGTTTGGCGATCTCCACATTTTTTTCAGCTTGAATTCTTCTACCCGCGCCTCGTCCGGGGTGATGGTGGCGCATTTCACGCCCACGCCGTATTTCTTTATGGCTTCGGCAGAATCAATCGTGACCTGATCATTGGTGGCGTCGCGGTTTTCCATACCAAGATCGTAATATTTCAGATCCACATCCAGATAGGGCAGTATCAGTTTTTCCCGGATCATCTGCCAGATGATGCGTGTCATTTCGTCGCCGTCGAGTTCGACAATCGGATTTTTGACCTTGATTTTGCTCATACTATGCCCTCATTCGCGCTAGATTTATGTGGTATCCCCGCCATATAGCACTATGAACGCTTTGCGTCGACTGCGCGCGTCGTATCTATGGCACGGGTCGCGTGCTGCTCAACATAATCCACCGCGTCTTCAACTGTGCGCGCGAGATGGAAATAGTCCGGTCCCGCTGGCGTCAGATAGCCCTGATCGCGCATCGTGTGCAGCATTTGTACCAGAGGATCCCAATAGCCGGTATTATTGAGTAACACGCAGGGCTTGTTGTGAAGTCCGATCTGATGCCAGGAGAGTATTTCGGCAATCTCTTCCAGGGTTCCGGATCCGCCGGGCAGCGCAATAAAGCCATCCGACATTTCAAACATCCGCATCTTGCGGGCATGCATGGTCGCCTCGATATGGCGCATCGACACACCCTTCAGACCCACTTCCAGTTCTTCCAGATGCTGGGTGATGACCCCGACCACATGGCCGCCTGCACCCATCGCGGCGCGCGCCGTAACGCCCATGAGACCGATACTGCCGCCGCCGTAGACCATACGAATCTTGCGTTGCGCCAGTAATTCTCCAAGCAACTGCGCCGATTCGGCGTGCACCGGGTTTTTACCAACCTTTGATCCGCAATAGACGCAGATAGATTTTTGTCTGCTCATTCTCATTCGCTCTATGTTACTTTTATAGAATAATCATAACAGAAATAGGTGACCGAAGTGTGATGCGCCGGGGCTATTTATCATATCCGCACAAAATACCGCGGCGTGATGCCCTGATTCTGGCTGCTTTGTTTCTGCTTGCCGCCCTGGCGCTTGTTGGCTGGATTGTTTATGAGCAAAGACATATAGCCAGCCAGACAACCACCAGAACCAAACCTGACGCAACAAGTGCTGGCGTAGCAGTGCGCGGCCCCACCGACCCCAGTTTCGATGTCATCCGTGTCACCCGCGACGGGCGTACGGTTATGGCAGGGCGCGCCGCGCCTGGGGCGAAAGTCATCGTCAAATCGGGCGATCTAATGTTGGGACAGGTCACAGCGGACAAACATGGTGACTGGGTGATGATACCTGAAGCGCCCCTGAAGCCTGGGGCGCAGGTACTCACGCTTGGTGCGCAGTTGGGCGAAGAAGGCCCCATTTTGTCAAAAGATTCAGCTGTTATTTCGGTTCCGGATCGTTCGGATGGGAATGTTTTCGTGGCTGTTAGCAGGCCCGGCGCGCCAACCCGCATTCTGGATCAAGGGCTGGCCAAAAGCGCGCCGGCCGGAGTTACGGTGGCCGGAGTTGACCTTGCTCCCGAAGGCGGCGCCATGCTTTCCGGGCGCGCCGAACCAGGACGGCTGGTACGGGTTTATCTTGATAATCAAGCAGTTGGCGAGGCGTTGACGAATGAAAACGGCGATTGGGAACTTGCCTCTGCTGGCGGCATACCGCCCGGAGACCATAAATTGCGTGGCGATCAGCTCGATGCGGAAGGCAACGTCTTGCTGCGCGCCGAAGTGGCGTTTTCGAAAGGCAAGGAAGGCCAGCTTGTCCTGGGTGGACAGCAGGTCGTCGTCCTGCGGGGCAACGCCTTGTGGGAAATAGCCCGTAATATTTATGGCTCGGGCATCGCCTATAGTGTGATTTTCACAAGCAACAAACAACAGATCCGCGACCCGGACCTGATCTATCCCGGGCAAATATTCGACATTCCCGCCGCCACTACGATGCCGGAAAAAATCACAAGCGCGCCAGGCGCAACAAACACGTTTCGATGATTTCAAACACGATTCCGCGATTGAACGCATTATTGTGAAATTTGACTGGCGCCGCAGGGGCAACTCGTATTAGCTTATTCATAAGATCAACAATAAGGCTTGGGGCAGAAACTGGAGTACGGAAAAAAAAGACCAAATAACGCCAGAGAAGCACCGGGTAGGAACAATATCCAGGCGACGACATAAACAACGACATGGGAGGGGACTAATGGCCATACGATCGGCTGTAATACTAGGTGTTTTTGCTTCCAGCTTGCTGGCGGGAGTGGCGTGGGCAGAAGTTCCTGCCGAAGTCGTTGGACGGCTGGGCCAGGATTTGACACCCCTGGGCTCGCAAAAGTCCGGCAATAAAGACGGGACAATTCCGGAGTGGACTGGCGGGCTTGCCGAAATTCCACCGAACGTCACATACAAGGCCGGGGATCGTTACCCTGATCCATTCGCCAATGACAAACCGCTCTATACCATTACGTCGGCGAACATGGCCCAGTATGCGGATAAGTTGACGGAGGTGAGCACGTCACTCCTCAGAACTTATCCGGACGCCTACAAGATGAACGTCTACCCGACCCGGCGGTCATGCGCTAATCCACCAAGCATTTACGAAGCGAACAGGAAAAGTGCCGCAAACAGTTCAATGTCACCAAGTGGCGATGGTTTTACCGGCGCTATCAACAGCTCTCCATTTCCAATAGCAAGCAACGCGAATGAGCTTATGTTTAATCAGCGACTGCAATATCGCGGTTACAAGATAACGCGGCAATACGCAACCGCCGCACCAACCCGTAGTGGCGAATATTCGATCTACACGGTGCAGGACGAAGTGATTTTTCCATGGAGCGATCCCTCCATTACATCGACCGAAGAGCTTAACAATATCTGGGCCTATTACATCAATAACACCGTTGCACCGGCGCGTGCTGCGGGCAACGTCGTGTTGATTCACGATACGATCGACGCCGTTAAAGGCGCGCGTAAGGCATGGGTGTACAGCCCCGGTACGCGCCGCGTCCGCAGGGCGCCGAATATCGGCTATGATAATCCGAGCTTCAATGATGACGGTCTGTCCACGATCGACCAGTTCAACATGTTCAATGGCGCACTTGACCGGTACGACTGGAGTTATAATGGCCGCTCCGAGGCAATCATCTCCTACAATAATTACCGTCTAGCCAGCGCGGACGTAAAATATTCGGATTTGTTCAAACCGAGCGTCATCAACCAGGATTATCCGCGTTATGAACTGCACCGCAACCACGTGATCACGGCAAATTTGCGGTCCGACACCCGGCATATCTACAAAAAGCGCATATTTTGGCAGGACGAGGACTCCTTTAATACTGTTGCCAGTTCAAATTATGATGCGCGGGACAAGATCTGGCGGGTACATGAGGAGTTCCCCTATGTGCATTATGGAGTTCCTGCCTGCAATCTTGCCGGTTCCGTGGTGTACGACCTGAACGCCGGGCGTTACACAGCGCAGGAATTCTTCAACGAGGAGCCCTCCATTAATCACATGGCAGACGAACTGACTCTGGAACGCTATACGCCGGATTACATCCGCCGGATCGGGGTTCGCTAACAGACAAGATTTGCTTTAAGATAGCGGGGCCGATGGACTATCATCGGCCCCGTTTTTTTGGCAGGTGTAATTAACGTGCGATCCCTTGCAGGCGGTTCCGGAGAAACTCCGGCGCCAGAACATCAATTGAAGACACTGGCGACAGTTGCGCCCTATTTGTGGCCAAAAGAGCGGCCGGACCTGCGGATAAGGGTGATCCTTGCGGCGCTGCTGCTGCTGCTATCCAAAATCGTCACCGTCTATGTGCCGTTTCTGTACAAGGCGGCAGTGGACAGCCTTGGCCCCACGGCGTCCGGAAATACAGAGGCGGCGGTGGAGGCCGCCGGCATTGCGGGCCGCATTGCGGCTAATCTTGATCTGCTGGCGATTCCCATTTTTCTTATTCTTGCTTATGGTTTTGCACGCGCCCTGCAACAGGTGTTTACCCAGGGGCGCGACGCAGTGTTCGCCGATGTCAGCCAGTATGCTGCGCGCTGTCTTGCACTGATTACTTTTCAGCATGTTCACGCGCTGTCGCTGCGCTTTCACCTCGACCGGCGCACCGGCGGGCTTAGTCGCGTCATCGATCGCGGCACCAAGGGCATTGATTATCTGTTGCGTTTTAGTCTGTTCAACATTGTACCCACAATTCTGGAGATCCTGCTGGTCGCTGGCATTTTATTTTATGTCTTCGATGTCTGGTACATGCTGGCGACGCTGGCGACGATAGGCGTTTATATCTGGTTTACGTTTATGGTGACGGAATGGCGCACCTATCATCGCAGGATCATGAATGATCGCGACACCGAGGCCAACACCAAGGCCATCGACAGTCTGCTGAATTTCGAGACCGTAAAATATTTCTGCAACGAGGCCCATGAAAGCAGGCGTTACGACCTTTCTCTGGCAGGATATGAAAAGGCGTCGGTCACCACCAATAAAAGCCTGTCATTTCTGAACACGGGACAGGGCGCAATCATCGCCGCCGGCCTGGTGGTAATGATGTGCATGGCGGGCAACGGGGTGATGGCGGGCACCCGCAGCATCGGTGATTTTGTATTGGTCAACGCCATGCTGGTGCAGCTTTTCGTGCCGCTGAACCTGCTGGGATCGGTGTACCGCGAAATCAGGCAGTCACTTGCTGACATGGAAAGCATGTTCAACCTGCTGCACCAGACGCCGGAAATCGAGGATGCGCTCGGCGCACCTGCGCTGCGCGTTACCGGGGGTGAAATAAAATTTGAACATGTGCGCTTCGCCTACGAGGCCGGACGCACCATTCTGCACGATGTGACGTTCACCGTACCTGCGGGAAAACGCGTGGCGATCGTCGGGCCAAGCGGAGCGGGCAAATCGACGATATCGCGGCTGCTGTACCGTTTCTTCGATGTCAGCGGCGGACGGGTGCTGATCGACGGGCAGGATATCGCCACAGTAACCCAGAGCTCCCTGCGCGCCGCCATCGGCATTGTTCCCCAGGATACGGTGCTGTTCAATGACAGCATCGGTTACAATATCCGCTATGGCCGCCCCGATGCGGATGAAACGGAAATATTTGAGGCCGCGCGCCTCGCACGGATAGACCGCTTTGTCGCCAGTCTGCCGAACGGCTATGACAGCCGGGTGGGCGAACGCGGCCTTAAGCTCTCCGGGGGCGAAAAGCAGCGCGTGGCGATCGCCCGGACCATACTGAAAAACCCGCCTATTCTGATTCTGGACGAGGCGACATCGGCCCTGGACACCCACACGGAACGGGAAATTCAGGCGTCTCTGGCGGAGATATCGGTCAACCGGACAACGCTGGTTATTGCGCACCGGCTGTCCACGATTATCGATGCGGACGAAATTCTGGTGCTCGACGAAGGGCATATTGTAGAACGCGGCAATCATGATAGCCTGCTCCTGCACGGGGGCGCCTATGCCCATTTGTGGCGGCGCCAGCAGGTAGATGACGAAGAAGAAAGCCGTCAAAAACAGACCTTGCAAGAGGAAGCTTTGATAAAATCAACCGCTTAACTTGTCGCTCCATTAAGGTTAGACTGTCAGGCCTTTGTCCTTTTCAATCATCCAGAGAGCCGATTACCCGCATGGAAGTACTGACGTCGATTTTTGCGCCGATCCATCGTGAAGGACATCGCTTTATTGCGATGTTCATCGCGGCGACCCTGGTGCTGTTCTTGATTTATGAGCCGCTAGGCTGGATCGGCGTTCTGCTGAGTTGCTGGTGCGCCTATTTCTTTCGCGACCCGGCGCGTGTAACGCCAGAGCGCACCGGCCTGGTGATCAGCCCGGCGGATGGCGTGGTTTCAGCAATAGCGCAGGTTCCGCCACCCGCCGAACTGGATATGCCCGAACCGGTAATGACGCGGGTCAGCGTATTCATGAATGTGTTCAACTGCCATGTAAACCGCATCCCGGTGGACGGGGAAATCACCAGGATAGCCTATACTCCGGGCCTGTTTTTCAACGCGTCTCTGGACAAGGCGAGCGAGGACAATGAACGCAACGCACTGTGCCTGACCACAGCGGATGGCGCGCGGCTTGCGGTCGTGCAGATCGCCGGCCTGGTGGCGCGCCGGATCATCTGCTGGGCCAGCGAAAATCAAACGCTGCGGGCGGGCGACAGGTTTGGCATGATCCGGTTTGGCAGCCGCGTTGACGTATATCTGCCGGAAGGCGTGGCCCCACTGGTGGCGATTGGCCAGACCATGGTGGCCGGAGAGACTGTGATTGCCGATCTTGGCGCCGGCGAAGAGCAGCGCATGGGACGCAAGTCATAGTGCAAAAAGACTGGACCATACATGCCGTTTGACCGGCCATCGCGCCGTTCGCTACCATTGCGCAGTCTGGCGCCAAACATTCTTACGGTGCTTGGCCTGTGCGCGGGACTGACCGGTGTGCAGCTGGCAATACAGGACCGCTTTGACATGGCGGTGCTGGCGATTGCGGTTGCATCCATTATCGACACCCTGGATGGCAGGGTGGCGCGGCTGTTGAAGGGGACATCCAAATTCGGCGCGGAACTGGATTCGCTTTCGGATTTTGTGAATTTCGGCGTGACGCCGGCGCTTATCCTGTATTTGTGGACACTCCAGGATCTGGGTGGGCTTGGCTGGATTATTGTGCTGGGCTTTGCGGTTTGCGGGGCGCTGCGCCTGGCGCGTTTCAACACGGCGCTGGAGACGGCCGACAAGCCGGAATGGAGCGTGCGGTTTTTTACCGGCGTCCCGGCGCCCGCCGGGGCCTGTTTGTCGCTGCTGCCTATCCCGTTATTTTTTATCGGTTGGGAGTGGCTGCGCGAGGCCTCCTTCCTGGTCGGCCTGTATACCAGCGGCATCGCCTTTCTGATGATCAGCCGCATACCCACCTTCTCACTTAAACGCGCGCATATCGGGCGCGAGATGGTATTGCCGATTCTGCTGATCGCGGGCGTTGGCGCGGCAGCGGTGGTCGGCTATCCGTGGCTGATGTATGTGCTAACCGGGCTTGGCTATCTGTCTCTGATTCCTTTCAGCATCCTCAGCCATCGCCGCTATGCCGCACAAAGCGCCCTTTCCGGCCCGGCGCAAACGGCGGAAGAAACCATCACAAGCTGAAAAAAATTATACACCTGTTTCAGCTATAGGGATCGGCGGCGTCGCGCAGGCCATCGCCAAAGAAATTGAACGCCAGCACCACCAATATAACCGGCGCCATGGGCAGCATGATCCAGGGATAAAAGCTGATCGCTGCAATATTCTGCGCCTCAACCAGCAGCACACCCCAGCTGGTGACAGGCGGCCGCAAGCCAAGCCCCAAAAACGACAGCGCCGTTTCGCCAAGTATCATGGTCGGGATTGACAGCGTGGCGCTGGCGATCAGGTGACTCATGAAATTTGGCAGCAGATGCCGCCCGATCAGGCGCGCGGGGCCAGCGCCCATCAATATGGCGGCGGTGGCGAAGTCTTCTTCACGCAAGCTCATCAGTCTGGCCCGCACCGCACGCGCCAGCCCGGGCCAGTCGAGCAACCCAAGGATCACGGTAAGCCCGGCAAATACCGCGATCGGGCTCCAGCTAACCGGAAGCGCAGCTGACAACGCCATCCATAAAGGCAGCTCCGGCAGCGCACGGATAATTTCGATCAGCCGCAAAGTGAGATTATCCACCCAGCCGCCAAAATATCCCGCAGCCCCGCCGATCAACAGCGCCAGAACAAAGCTGATGGAAATGCCAATCAGCCCGATAGTCAGCGAAATACGTGTGCCATAAATCACGCGCGACAGCATGTCGCGGCCCAGCCGATCGGTGCCAAACAGATACAGCGTGCCGTTACGGGACGGACAGACAAAATGAAAATCCGCCGACCACACGCCCCAAAATTTATATGCCGCACCCGAACAAAAGAACCGCAGCGGCTGTACCTGGTTCGTATCAACCGCATAATCCCATTTGAACAAAGCCAGATTGGCCACCCCCTTGTAGCCATATACGAATGGACCAATGAATTCGCCTTCATGGAACAGATGCACCGCCTGGGGCGGAGCGTAAAGATAATCTGCGTTGCGGTCTTCCAGCGCATAGGGCGCGATGGTTTCACTGAACGGCAGACTCGCGTAAATCATCAGCAGGAACAGCCCGCTGATATAAGCCAGGCGGTGGCGTTTCAGTTTTTGCCAGACCAGCCGCCATTGGGATGTTGGCGGCGTGTCGTCCTGCGGTGCGCCACCCGGATCATAGGGGGCCTGGCTGACAAAATGAGGCAACCGGTCAGATGGTGCATCGCTCATTGCGCCGCCCTGCCCGCCAGCCGGATGCGCGGATCCAGCAGCGCCAGAAACAGATCCGAAATCGCCATACCCACAACCGTCAACGCCGCGACAAACAACAGGATAAATCCCGCCAGATAATGATCCTGGGAACGCAAGGCCTGCAACAGGATAGGGCCGACCGTTGGCAGATTGAGCACCACCGACACAATCACCGAGCCCGACACCATTTGCGGCAGCAGATCGCCAATGTCCGCGATAAACGGATTAAGCGCCATGCGCAGCGGATATTTTAGCAGCAGATGGAGCGGCGCCATTCCCTTGGCGCGCGCAGTCGTCACATAGGGCTTTTGCAACTCGTCCAGCAGATTGGCGCGCAGGCGGCGGATCATCGCCGCCGTACCGCTGCTGGCGATCACCAGTACCGGGATAGCAAGATGAGCCAGAACGGATTGCGCCTTTGCCCATGACCAGGGCGCATCCATATATTCGGGCGCCATCAGACCGCCGATCGACAATCCAAACCACAAATTGGCGTAATACAGCAAGATCAGCGCAAGCAGAAAATTTGGCGTCGCCAGCCCCAGATAACCCAGCAGGGTAAAACTGTAATCAGCGACGCTGTACTGGCGCGCCGCCGACAGGATACCAATGGGGAAGGCGATGATATAGATAGTCAGAACGGTTGCGAAGTTCAGCAGCACGGTGAGAACCAGACTGTCCCCCAGTATTTCTTCGACAGGTTTATTATATTCGAACGACCATCCCCAATTGCCCTGCAGCAAACCGGAAAACCCGTTTTGCCCCGGCCATACGCCAATCCACATGCCATAGCGTTCAATCAACGGCCGGTCGAACCCGAACTCCGCACGCAAAAAGGCGATCTTATCAAGGCTGGCGTCTTCACCCTGGGCCCGCAATTCCGCCACCTGATTGGACAGATAGTCGCCAGGCGGCAATTGTATCACCATGAAAATCAGTACGCTGATGGTTATCAGCGTCGGGATCATAATGGAAATGCGGTTCAGAAAATAACGTCCCATAATGCTTACGGTCCGCCGGTTTCATCTGGGGCGTCGGAAACCCAGAACTGGTCCGGCCGGTAAATCCCGAAATAGGCGCCAGGACTCCAGCCATAAAACGCATTTTCCGGCACGTTGCGCAGCCGTTTGGAAACCACTACCGGCTGGCGCACCTGGGAAACAATTCCGATGCTGAACTGCTGATCCGCGTGAATGGCCAGCATTTTCTGCCAGATTTCCCGGCGGCGCTCTGCGCGGGCTGTACGCCATTCGCGCGCAAGCGCCAATAATTCACGCGCGGGCTCCA
Source organism: Alphaproteobacteria bacterium (assembly GCA_030652895.1). Classification (GTDB taxonomy): domain Bacteria; phylum Pseudomonadota; class Alphaproteobacteria; order UBA11222; family UBA11222; genus UBA11222. The sequence goes on along the minus strand of JAUSQH010000122.1, from coordinate 10,505 downwards.
GATCAGGGGCCGCCCCCGCGTTACCCCCGGTCTGGTAATACTGGCCCCAGAACGGCCACTGCAACTGGTCCTGAGACATGGGGGCAAGTTCGTGTGGTCCCATACCACTGGCTGGAATTCCAGTATCAATACCGGACCAGACTGTCATCATCGAACGCCCGGCATAAACACGCGCGCGCATCGCGTCGCGCTGGGTCGGTTTGATGAAAAGGCCAACCCCGATGCGTTGCCAGTCGGCGGCGATCAATTGCAGGACATCGCTTTGCTCGGAGGATTGATCCGCAGTTTCGACGATCATCTGCAGTGGCGATCCATCGGGCAACTCACGGATGCCGTTGGCATCACGCCGGTTCAGCCCCATATCATCCAGCAGCTGATTGGCCTGCACCGGATCATGCATTGCCCAGGCCTGCGCAAAATAGTGTGAGTACAGCTCCGATTGCGGCAGCACGGTATTATTGCTTTCAGCCGCCAGACCAAAATACAATGAACGGTTGATCAGGTGCCGGTCGATGCCCAGGGATAGCGCACGCCGAAACCGCACATCACGCAACACAGCACGAAACGACGCACGCTCATAATTCAGATTGGGATAGAGCGCCATTTGGGCGCCTGTTGAAATCGGCCATAGATGCGTGACGTAATTACCGCGCGCCTCACCCTGCTTCAGCACCGTGATGTCGGAAAATGACAGGCCGCGCGCCTGCAGATCGCTTTCGCCGGCGTTACTTTGTGCCGGGATCAAGCGGCTTTCGGTGACGGTCATCGCCACCTGATCGATATAGGGAAGCTGACGTCCGTTACCGTCAAGACGGTGATAGTAGGGATTACGCGCAAAAACATACCGGCTGGCGGGTGAGGCGGTCCTGTTAATCCAGGGCTGCAGGGTCGGCATCGCCGCATTGTCGAAATCATACATATTATCCAGACGATTATGCAGCGCCGCCCAGCTATGCACCTTGGCGTTCGCGACCTGTGCGCCAAGCCAGGCAGAATCAGCATATTTGCTGTGAAACCGTTTTAGATAATGCGCCGGGCGGTAGATGAACAAAGGCCGCGCCCGCGCCTGCAGGTCAAGAAACGTCGGGTGTGGTTTTGGCCAGCTGTAGCGCACTGTAACTTCATCAAGAATTTCGACAACCGGCGGCGCGCCATCCACCAGAAGCTCCATCCCAGGACCATTGGGATTGAGTTCCGGATTGTTTGCGACATCTTCCCAGAAATAACGAAAATCTTCGCTGGTGAAAGGATGGCCGTCCGACCATCTATGCCCGTGGCGCAGATGCAGGGTGAAGATGCGGTCATCCACATTTTCAACGCTTGCCAGAATATCCGGAACGAGATTTAGATTACGGTCACGGCCAACCAGCCGCGCATAGCCAAACACCACCATGTAACGCACATCGCGCGGGTTACCGATCAGCATACGCAGTTCGCCGCCGTGCTGGCCAGGCCCGGTATCGTTGCTGGTGAATTTCACAACTAGTGGCTGGTGCGGCAACCGCCCTGCAATGGGAGGCAGATCACCGGCCTCCACCCGCCCGGCCAGATCAGGCGTTTCAACCAGAACGGGAGTGCCGGCATCGGATGGACTGCCGCACAGTACAAACAGCATGAGTGCAAGAATAATTCTGATCATAATTGGTCAATCCGTACACGCACAAAATGACCGGGGGCAATCTGAATCATGTTTGCACCGTCGTCATTTGATAGGCGGTACGGCTCAGGCCACCCCTGCGGATCGGACAGACGCTCCGCCTCCACCCGGCGAAAGTCGAGCGGCGCATCAATATCGGGTTCCGGCACGGCCGCCAGCAGCGCCCTGGTATAGGGATGAACCGGGTTGGCGAACAGCTCGTTCGCCGGAGCCGATTCTACCAGACGACCCCGGCACATCACCAGAATATGCCCGGCGATCTTGCGCACAACCGCAAGATTGTGGCTGATGAACAAGTATGTGAGGCCTAGTCCGGATTGTAACTCTTTCAGTAGACTGATTATTTGCGCCTGCACGGAAACGTCAAGCGCGGAAACCGGTTCATCACATATCAAGAGTTCGGGCCTTAGGGCCAACGCCCGGGCGATAACGATACGCTGGCGCTGACCACCGGAAAATGCGTTCGGATAGCGCCCCAAATGCTGCGGTTCAAGCCCCACCAGACGCATGAGCTCGTCTGCGCGCTGCGTCTGCGCTTCGCGATTGCCAATGCGATGAATGATCATCGGCTCACGCAACGTTTCCAGGATCGTCATGCGCGGATCAAGTGCCGACACAGGATCCTGAAAAATGAACTGCGCCCTGCTGCGGTAGCGCAGCAAATCCGCACCCTGCATGGCAAGCACATCCTGGCCGTCAAATTGGATGCTACCCGCATCGGGCCGGACGGCGCGCAAAATCAGTTTGCCCAGCGTTGTCTTGCCGCATCCCGATTCTCCTACAAGAGCCACGCATTCTCCGCGCGGCAAACTGAAGCTTACATCCGCCACTGCCGCCGCACCCTCGCCGTTTGCGGAATAACGCTTGCTCAGTCCCCGTACTTCCAGCAAGGGCGGAACTGCTAGAGTTGCCGCTGGCGCTACGTCCGGCGTGCCCGATAGTCTTGGCGCGGCAATCATCAGGGCCCGCAAATAAGGATGGCCGGGACTGCGGAAGATATCTTCAACACCCCCCGCTTCCATCACCTTGCCCTGATGCAGCACGACCACTTCGTCAGCAATATTCGCCACCACGCCCAGATCGTGGGTGATCATCAGCACCGCCATGCGCAATTGCCGCTGCAGTGTTTGCAGCAGTTGCAATATCTGCGCCTGGATGGTGACATCCAGCGCGGTTGTGGGCTCATCGGCGATCAGCAGCGAGGGGCGGCAGATCAGCGCCATGGCGATCATGGCGCGTTGCCGCAGCCCCCCGGACAACTCGAACGGATAGGCCGCGTAGGCCCGTTCGGGTTCCGGAAAGCCGCTCAAACGCAGCATATCCAGAGTGCGCGCGCGGCGTTCAGCAGATGAAAGCCGCAAATGCTGGCTGAGATTTTCACTTACCTGATCTCCGATCCGGTGCACGGGCGACAGGGCGCTCATCGGTTCCTGAAAAATGATCGACATATAGCGGCCGCGCAGCGCCCGCATCGGGACACTGTTGCGCGCGAGTGCGGCCACATTAATGCGCGGCGTGGCCTCATCCTCGTCATGGTCGAATAATATACGCCCCCCAAGGATACGGCCGTTACGTGGCAACAAACCCATGATGGATTGGCCGATCACGCTTTTACCGGATCCAGACTCCCCCACCAGCGCCACGATCCTGCCCCGCGGCACGCGGAACGACACACCGTCCACCGCGCGCAGTTTGCCTGAGGGCAAGGAGAATTCGACAGCTAGATCTTCTACGCGCAACAGTTCGTGCAATGAATCACTCTGATCGTCGTTTTTTATTATATACCGCGTAAGTAAGGATATGATCTAGGACTCAGTATGGCCGCCACATTCACGATCGCACATTTTACCGATCCGCATCTGCCCCTTTTGGCGGAGGAGACGCGTCTGCTGGCTGCAAAGCCCAGCAAACGGCTTAGCGGCATCTTATCGTGGCAGCTAAAGCGGCGGCATATTCATTTGCCGGAAATTCTTGCCGCCGCCGTGGCCGATATTCATGCCCATCAGCCGCAGCACATCGTGCTGACCGGCGATGTGGTGAATATCTCCCTGCCGGAAGAAATTTCCCGCGCCGCTGCCTGGCTTGCCGCACTGGGCACGCCCGGGCACGTCAGCCTGGTGCCGGGCAATCATGACGCCTATATGGCGGGCGCCTTCGACGCCGCTCAACAGCAGTGGGCTGCCTATATGCAGGGCGACGGCCAAACCCCCGACCAGCATTTCCCCTATTGCCGCATACGCGGCGAAGTTGCGTTTATCGGCGTTTCCACGGCGGTCCCCACGCCAATATTTTCTGCGACCGGACACGTCGGCCATGAACAGCTGTCCGCCCTTGGGGACCTGCTGAACACGCTTGGCAAGGCGGGACTGATGCGCATCGTCATGATACATCACCCGCCCGGGGCGGCCGGCGCTTCCACACGCAAGGGGCTGACCGACCGCGCGGCGCTGCTGGAGGTTTTTGCCCGCCATGGTGCGGAACTGGTTCTGCACGGCCATACTCACAAGGGTGTATTCGATCGGATTGCGGGCCGGCGCGGACCAATTCCGGTACTGGCCCCCTCTTCGGCTTCGGCGCTTGATCCGCACGGGGAAAACGCGCGCTGGCATTTCCTGGAAATTTCACGCACGCCCGCTGACGGCTGGCAGACGCAGGTCACGGTGCGCGGCTTTTCCCCAGATTCCGGGCAATTTTGCACCGAGGGGCGGTTCAGCCTTTTACCCTAGCCCCCGCGCCCATTTGCGGCCATGATAGGCGCAAATTAAAAAATGGACAGGGAGTGCGGACATGAACCGTTTGGATGGCAAAGTGGCGCTGGTTACCGGGGGCGCGCGGGGCCTGGGTGGAGCGACGGCGAAATTAATGGCGGCCGCCGGGGCCAAAGTGCTGATCACCGATCTGCTGGATGAAGTGGGTGCGGCAACCGTCGCCGGGATTGAAAAGGCCGGTGGCAAGGCCGCGTACCTGCATCATGACGTGGTGGATGAGGCGGGCTGGGAAAAGGCCGTAAAATTCGCGGCGGATACATTTGGCGGGCTGGATATTCTGGTGAATAATGCCGGGATAGCCAGTGACGGCAAAACCCTTGAGGAAACCACGCTGGAATCCTGGCGCCGGGTGATCGCCGTTGATCTCGACAGTCTGTTCCTGGGCATCAAACATGCGATTCCCCTGTTACGGGCGCGTGCGGGACAATGGCCGGGGGGCGGCTCGATCATCAATATTTCCTCGATCATGGGCTTTGTGGGCATGCCCGGCGCGGCCTCCTATATCGCCGCCAAAGGGGGTGTGCGGCTGCTGACCAAAGCTGCGGCTCTGGAACTGGCGCCCTCCAAAATCCGCGTCAATTCGGTGCATCCGGGCTTTACTGAAACCGATATGGTCAAGGGCGCACTCAAGGATCTTGGCGCGCGCTCCGGCGGCGTTGGCGAGAACGTGATGAAAGACATGATCACCCAGCGCCATCCCATCGGGCGCATGGGCGTGCCGATTGATATCGCCAACGCGGTCTGCTTCCTGGCGTCGGATGATTCTGCGTTCATGACCGGTTCGGAAGTCGTGGTCGACGGGGGCTATATCGCGCAATAAAAACACCATAAGGGGAGAAATGCGATGAACCGGGTGGATGGAAAAGTTGCGCTGATCAGTGGCGGCGCGCGCGGGCTGGGCGGCATGTCGGCGCGCAAACTGGCAGAGGCGGGCGCCAAGGTGGTGATCACCGACCTGCTTGAGGAAGAGGCGGGGATCACGCTGGCGGCAATCAAGGCCGCTGGCGGCGATGCAAAATTTATCAAGCATGACGTGGCCGATGAGGCGCAATGGGCGGCAGCGGTGAAGTTCGCGGTGCAAAGCTATGGCGGGCTGGATATTTTGCTGAATAATGCGGGCATTGGCGGCTCGTCCCGGCCATTGGAGGAATTGAGTCTGGACGGCTGGCGGCACCTGATGTCGATCAATCTGGATGGTGTGTTTCTGGGCATGAAACACGCCATCCCGGCCATGAAGGCGCGGGCGCATTTATGGCCGGGGGGCGGATCGATTATCTCGATTTCCTCGATCATGGGACTGGTTGGCGGCGCGCGCCAGATTGCCTATTGCGCCAGCAAGGGCGGTGTGCGGCTGATGACCAAGGCGGCCGCACTGGAACTGGCGCCCGCAAAAATCCGGGTTAATTCGATCCACCCGGGTTTCATAGATACGCCGCTACTGCGCAGCGGCGCCGAGGCAATGAATAGAAGCGCGCCGGGCAGGGGCCAGCGTTTTCTGGATGACGCCGTATCGCGCCATCCGCTGGGCCATTTGGGCGAGGAGCAGGACATCGCCCATGCGGTGCGTTTTCTGGCGTCGGACGATTCCGCGTTCATCACCGGGACGGAAATTGTGGTCGATGGCGGCTATACCGCCCAATAAACAAAATCAAAAGCAGGGAGAAAAAAGATGAACCGGGTAGATGGAAAAGTAGCACTCATCAGCGGCGGCGCACGCGGCATTGGCGGTATGTCCGCACAAAAGCTGGCGGAAGCAGGCGCCAAGGTGGTGATCACTGATCTGCGCGAAGACGAAGCGCAGGTTACGCTGGCGGCGATCAAAAAGGCTGGCGGTGAAGCCAAATTCTTCAAGCATGATGTGGCCATTGAGGAACAGTGGGAAGCGGCGGTGAAATTTGCCGTGCAGTCCTATGGCGGCGTCGACATCTTGTTGAACAATGCAGGCGTTGCAGGTGCGGCGAAACCGCTGGAAGAATTAAGCCTGGATAGCTGGCGCCGTCTGATGTCGATCAACCTGGATGGCGTATTTCTGGGCATGAAGCACGTGATCCCCTCCATGAAGGCGCGCGCCCATATGTGGCCGGGGGGCGGATCGATCATTTCGATTTCCTCGATCATGGGATTTATTGGCGGCGCGCGTTCGGCGGCCTATTGCGCCAGCAAGGGCGGCGTGCGGCTGATGACCAAGGCGGCGGCGGTTGAATTGGCGCCCGCAAAAATCCGCGTTAATTCCGTGCATCCGGGCTTCATCAATACACCCCTGTTACGCGCGGGCGAACAGGTGATGAACCAGCGCCAGGAAGGCGGCTTTCAGAAATTCGTTGACGATGTGGTGTCGCGCCATCCGCTCGGCCGTCTTGGCGAAGAACAGGACATCGCCCATGCGGTGCGCTTCCTGGCGTCGGATGATTCATCGTTCATGACCGGCACGGAAGTGGTGGTCGATGGCGGCTATCTGGCGCAATAAGACAACCAATCTCAGGAAAATCAAATGAACAATATGGATGGCAAGATAGCATTTATCTCGGGCAGCGCGCGGGGCCTGGGCGCAGAAACCGCGCGGATGATGGCGGCCTGTGGCGCCAAGGTCGTGATCGCCGACATCCTGGATGATGTGGGGCACGCGACGGCCGAAGAAATTATCAACAAGGGCGGCAGCGCGATCTACACCCACCTTGATGTGACGCAGGAAGACAGCTGGCAGGCAGCGATCAAGGCAGGCGTGGATAAATTTGGCGGCCTCGACGTGCTGGTGAACAATGCTGGTATTTTCTTTATGAAAAGCACGGAGGACATGACCCTTGCCGATTGGCACCGCATGATTTCAGTCAATCTGGACGGCGTATTTCTGGGCACCAAAACCGCCCTGCCGCATCTGAAGGCGCGCGCGGCGAAGGCCCCGGTGGGAAGTTCGATTATCAATCTGTCGTCCATTGCAGGGATTATCGGCATCGCAAATTTCACCGCCTATCACATGTCGAAAGGCGGGGTGCGGATTTATACCAAGGCGTGCGCGATGGAATTTGCGCCGCACCGCATTCGCGTTAATTCCATTCATCCCGGCCTGATCGAAACCGATATGGCCAAACAGGTGGTGACCGAACTAAGCGGCGTGATGGGATCGGACAATGCGGTGCGCGACATGTTTGTACAAAGCCATCCGATCGGACGCCTTGGCGTACCGGCCGACATCGCCAATGGCATTGTGTTTCTGGCGTCGGACGACAGCGCCTTCATGACCGGATCGGAACTGGTGGTAGACGGCGGCTGGACCGCGCAATAGGAGTTTGCAATGAACAGAGTTGATGGAAAAGTCGCACTGATCTCCGGATCGGCGCGCGGATTGGGCGCGCAGACGGCGAAAGTTCTGGCCGCAGGCGGGGCAAAGGTCGTGATCGCGGACATTCTCGATGATCTCGGCCAGCAGACAGCGGCGGAGATTGGCGCGTCCGCCGCCTTTGTGCATCTGGATGTCACCAGCGAGGATAGCTGGAAGGCGGCGGTCAAATTCGCAGCGGATAAATTCGGCGGGCTGCACATTCTGGTCAACAATGCCGGTATTTTCAGACGCCAGACGACCGAGGAAACCAGCCTTGCGGATTGGCGGCTGATGACCGCGGTCAATCTGGACGGCGTGTTTCTGGGCACCAAAAGCGCCCTGCCGGTACTGAAAGAATGCGCCGCCAAAGCCCCTGTGGGCTGTGCAATTGTCAACCTCTCTTCCGTGGCCGGGCTCGTGGGTTCGGCCAGCGGCGCGCCCTATTGCATGAGCAAGGGGGGCGTGCGGATTTACACCAAGGCCTGCGCAATTGAATTTGCGCCCCACCGTATTCGCGTCAATTCCATTCATCCGGGATTGATTGATACGGATATGGGGCGTGACGTAATCGCGCAAATGGCGGGGCCCGGGGGCACGGCGGCGAATAATGCAGTACGCGACGCCATGATTTCCTGGCATCCCATCGGCCGCCTTGGTGTACCCATGGATATCGCCAACGGGATTGCTTTTCTGGCGTCGGACGACGCCGCGTTCATGACCGGTTCGGAACTGGTCGTCGATGGCGGCGTCACGGCGCAATAAACGATCACCGTGTTTTGGGCCACGTATCGAATCGCCCCACACTTGTTGTGGGTGCCGTTTCACGTTTGCGGCGCACCACGTTGGGGCGCGCTTTAAAGAACGCTTCTTTTTGGGCTCAAGAAGCCGGGCAGTTGGCCGGTGGGTTCTATGAGCCATGTTCTGGGGTACACCCCCCTTCAGCAACGTACCCGTATTGGCATAAACTGTTACCCATCTGTCCGGGCCGGACACGACAAATACATGGCGGTGTGCGTCGCGCCAGCGTCTTGAAGGTTCTCTCGCATAATCCCGAAATAACCAGAATAACTTGGATAAAAATCCTCTGCTATTGATTTGACAAAAATTTCCCCCAGATATGAAGCAGGGTTGAGACAGCTATAGCAGAGAGATATGACAACAGAAACCAAGTGTCCGTTTTCGGGCGGAGCTCGCAAGAACACTGTGTCTGGCGGTGCGCCAACGAACGCAGACTGGTGGCCCAATCAACTAAATCTGAAAATTTTACATCAGCATTCCTCGTTGTCCAATCCAATGAACGAGACGTTTAATTATGCTGATCAGTTCAAGAGCTTAGACCTGAGCGCGGTTATCAAGGATTTGCATGTATTGATGACTGACTCGCAGAGCTGGTGGCCAGCTGACTACGGCCACTATGGATCGTTCTTTATCCGCATGGCGTGGCATAGCGCAGGCACCTACCGTATTGCAGATGGGCGTGGTGGCGCGGGCTCTGGAACGCAAAGATTTGCGCCTCTCAATAGCTGGCCAGATAACGGCAACCTTGATAAGGCGCGCCGGTTACTCTGGCCGATCAAACAGAAATATGGCCGTAAACTATCCTGGGCCGATTTGATAATTCTCACCGGTAACGTTGCCCTGGATTCGATGGGATTCAAGACCATTGGTTTTGCCGGTGGGCGCGAGGACGTGTGGGAGCCTGATGATGCTATTTACTGGGGGTCTGAGGGCAAGTGGCTTGCAGACGAACGCTACAGCGGCGACCGTGATCTCGAGAATCCACTCGCCGCTGTGCAAATGGGACTGATCTACGTGAATCCAGAAGGGCCTAATGGCAATCCTGACCCGATTGCTTCTGCACGGGACATCCGAGAGACATTCGCCCGCATGGCCATGAATGACGAAGAGACCGTGGCGCTCGTCGCTGGTGGACACACGTTCGGCAAATGCCACGGGGCTGCCGATCCAAGCAAGTATGTCGGTCGCGAGCCCGAAGGAGCCGACATCGAAGAACAAGGTTTAGGCTGGAAAAACACCTTTGGTAGCGGCAAAGGCGCGCATACAATCACAAGCGGATTGGAAGGCGCGTGGACTCCCACCCCAACGAAGTGGGACAATAGCTACTTTGACACACTGTTTGGCTATGAGTGGGAGCTGACCAAGAGTCCCGCTGGTGCCCATCAATGGACACCCAAGGACGCATCTGCCGCAGGCACCGTGCCAGATGCTCATGATCCGTCAAAACGCCATGCACCGATGATGACCACGGCAGACCTCGCCTTGAGGATGGATCCAGCTTATGAGAAGATTTCGAGGCACTTTCACAATAATCCACAACAATTTACGGACGCATTCGCCAAGGCTTGGTACAAGCTGACACACCGCGACATGGGCCCGCTGTCTCGTTATCTTGGACATCTCGTGCCGAAGGAATCGCAGTTGTGGCAAGACCCCATTCCTGCAGTGAATCACGCATTGGTCGCAGAGCAGGATATTACTGCACTGAAAACCAAAATCCTCGCATCCGGACTGTCCATCTCCCAACTGGTCACAACGGCCTGGGCATCTGCTGCAACGTTCCGAGGCTCTGACAAGCGCGGCGGGGCGAACGGTGCGCGTATTCGCCTTGCTCCGCAGAAGGATTGGGAAGCCAACCAGCCCGCCGAACTGACAAAAGTGCTGCAGAAGTTGGAAGTAGTTCAGAAGGATTTCAACGGTGCGCAGTCTGGCGGCAAGAAGATATCTCTTGCCGACTTGATCG
>JAUSQH010000120.1 GCA_030652895.1 Alphaproteobacteria bacterium | reverse complement strand
AGTGTCAGCTGGACCGCCAATTTCGGTCCCGACGCGCCGCTGAATGACCGCGACTTCGCCTCCATCAACATCGCCTACGCCTTCTAAAGGCAGGCTTTAAATCCATAGTAGCGCCCGGAACTGTCGGTTCCGGGCGCTATTTTTTTGCGCTAAACCGAGAATATTTATCTTACCGGCTGGCGTCTTTTGATCACATCGGTTAAAAGGTGAGGCCAAGCGTGGCGCACAAGAAACGCCAGCACATTAAACGGGGAAACTCATGCGTATTCTGATAAATAGCTTTTACCGGGCCTGTGGTGTGCTGGCCGTTGTGGCAATGACTACCGGCATGGCCCGGTCAGCTGAACTTATGGGGCATCCGCCTCCGGAAAAGGCGCCCGTAGAATATGCTGTTGCCTCCGATCTGGTAACAAAATCCCTGTTACTTGGGGTTGCCAGGGCCGGTGACCGGCTGGTCGCCGTCGGCAGTTGGGGGCACGTCATATTGTCGGATGATGCTGGCGTCACCTGGCGTCAGGCCCAGAAAGTTCCAACCCGGACGACACTGACGTCGGTATACTTTACGGACGACAAAAATGGGTGGGCCGTGGGCCACGATACGATTGTTCTGCATACCGAGGACGGCGGAGAGAACTGGGCGATGCAATATTCGGACCCGCCGGCCGAAACGCCGCTGTTGACCGTGTGGTTCGAAAATAACTCGCATGGCATCGCCGCGGGTTCATTCAGTTTCATGCTGGAAACATTCGATGGCGGTAAAACCTGGGAAAGCCGCCCCCTGCTGGAACAAACCGATGAAGATCTCGAACAACCTCATCTGAACAGCATTTTCTGGGGGCCAGACCGCCAGACCCAAGTGCTTGTCGCCGCGGAATCAGGGCATTTTTTCCGCTCTACCGACACCGGCGCGACATTTGAAACGATCAAGATGCCCTATATAGGTTCGTTCTGGGGTGGTCTTGTCACCAAGCAGGGCAGAATTCTTGCCCTGGGCATGCGAGGAAACATTTTCCGCAGCGATGATGCCGGCGAGACATGGGAACAGGTTGACACTGGCGGGGCGGATCAATCCTATAGCGGTGGCGTGCAGCTTTCTGATGGAACGATCATCGCGGTCGGTCTGGCGGGCACCGTGTCCTACAGCACCAATAATGGCGACAGTTTTTCCACCGTGATCCGGCCTTCGCGCACAGGGCTTTCGGCGGTGACGGAATCCGCCGATGGACAGGTGGTGCTGTTTGGCGACAAGGGCATTGAATACCAGCCGGCCAAGCTGCCAGCCGCACCCGCCGGCAGCTAGTCGCGCAGGGAATGCCCTAATAACGCCTCTAGTTCGGTGAGCGCCTTTTCAGGCTCACCGACCTTGATGGTGCGCATGCCCAGTTCGCGTGCCGGTTTCAGATTGACGCCAAGATCATCCAGATAGACGGCCTGGTCCGGACGCACATCCAGCGCGTCGCAGGACATCTGATAGATGCGGGGATCGGGCTTGCGGATGCCCGCGCGCTTCGATTCGATTATATGGTGAAACAGCGCCATTACTTCACGCACCGCATTGGCCTTTGCGGTGTCCAGCACCATCCCCGGACCTTTTCCCGCGGGCACATTATTGGTGATGCAGCCCACCTTGTAACGCGCAGCGCAGCGGCGCAGCG
>JAUSQH010000104.1 GCA_030652895.1 Alphaproteobacteria bacterium | reverse complement strand
TGAAGCGCGCGGCGGCGATCATCACCAATCACGGCGGCCGCACCTCGCATGCGGCAATCGTCAGCAGGGAATTAGGACTGCCCGCTGTCATCGGCACCGGTAATGCGACCCAAATTCTGCATGACGGCCAGGAGGTCACGGTTTCCTGCGCCGAGGGCTCCGAGGGCTTCGTGTATGAAGGCATCGGTGAATTCGAAGTTGACGACGTAAGGCTTGACGACATACCGCACACCCGCACCCAGGTGATGCTCAATCTTGCCAACCCGGCGGCGGCCTTCCGCTGGTGGCGACTGCCTGCGGATGGCGTTGGCCTTGCCCGGATGGAATTTGTGGTGAGCAACTTCATCAAAGTCCACCCGATGGCCCTTGTGCGGTATGATGACCTGAAAGACATCGAGGCCAAGAGAATGATCAGTACACTGACGCAAGGCTATGCGGACAAGACCGAATTTTTTGTCGACCGGCTTGCCCGCGGTCTTGCCCGCATCGCGGCGGCGCATTTTCCAAAGCCGGTGATCGTGCGCATGAGCGACTTCAAGACCAATGAGTACGCCAACCTGATCGGCGGCGCAGAGTTTGAGCCGCATGAAGAAAACCCCATGCTCGGGTTTCGCGGCGCGTCACGCTATTATTCGCCCCGCTATCGCGAAGGTTTTGCGCTTGAGTGCCGCGCGATCCGCCGGTTACGCCAGGAGATGGGCTTCAGCAATGTCATTGTCATGATTACTTTCTGCCGTTCGACGAAAGAGGCCGACCGGGTGCTTGAGGTGATGGCCCAGAACGGGTTGCGGCGTGGCGACGACGGCCTTGAGATTTACGTCATGTGCGAGATCCCGTCGAACGTCATTCTGGCAAAGCACTTTGCCGCACGGTTCGACGGCTTCTCTATCGGCAGCAACGATCTCACCCAGCTTACCCTCGGCGTCGATCGCGATTCCGCGGAACTTGCCGATCTCTTCGACGAACAGGACGAGGCGGTGAAATGGATGATCCGCAACGTCGTCAGTGAAGCCCACCGCGCGGGCGCGAAAGTCGGTTTATGCGGACAGGCGCCGAGCGATCATCCGGAGTTCGCCGGGTTTCTGGTCGAATGCGGCATCGATTCCATATCGGTCACACCCGACAGTTTCGTTGCGGTCAAGCGCCACATTGCGCAGGCTGAAACAACAAAGAGGCTTTGATATGGATCACAGGCCTCAGCCGCGTTATCCGTCAATGGCGCCAGATTTCAAACTCAGACACTACCCGGTGTTTGATACGCTGGCGCCGCTAATATGCACATCGCAAAAACGCTCCATATGGCGGGCGGTTTCAAAAGGGTAATTTTCTGACGCTCTCTGTGACGGTACAGGCTTTCTAGATCTGCGTTCCGTACCATTCAGTGTTGCCGCAATCACCTGTCCGCCATCGCCATGCCCTTGATCTGGGCATACAGCGCCATACCGGGGCACAGGCCCAACCCGTCCCAGGATTTGCGGGTAATGCTGGATAGCAGGCGGGTTTCGCCCGTTACGCCAAGACCGAGCAGCACCAGCATTTGGCTGGGGCTTGCAGCGTCGGATGACAGGATGCGCGCAGGCAGGACATTGAGCACGCTGGTGCCGCTGGGCGCATGGGTAATCAGGCTGACATCGCTGGCCCGCACACGCACACGGCGCGCGGCTCCCGCCGCGCCCATGTGCCCCGGCACAAAGAACGGCAGGCCGTCGACGCGGCACTGAGTCACATCATACTGCGCATCGTGGTTTTCCACCGTCAGGTCCAGCATGGCGGCGGCTTCCGGCAGGCGCGCCAGCGGCAACGACAGATCCGTCAGCAGCGCCGCAAGCGGACCGGCGGCCAGCACGCCACCATCCTGCATGAGCACCAAATGATCGGCCAGCCGCTCAATTTCCGTCAAATCATGCGAAACATAGAGGATGGGTATCGACAGCGCGTGCGGCAGGCTTTCGAGATAAGGCAGTATTTCGTTTTTACTCTGCCGGTCCAGCGCCGATAACGGCTCATCCATCAGCAGCAGACGCGGTTGTGACAGCAGTGCGCGGCCAATGGCAATGCGTTGACGCTCGCCACCCGAAAGCGTTGCAGGCGAACGCCGCAACAGACCACGTATACCCATCAGATCGATGATGGGTTCCAGCCCGATAGCATGGGTTTTGGCGCGCCGCAGACCGTATTGCAGATTGCCCAGAACCGACAGGTGCGAAAACAGGCGCGGTTCCTGAAACACATATCCGACCGGGCGTTTGTGCGGGGGAAGAAACTGATCCGCATCTTGCCACACCGCGCCATTGGCCGTGAGATATCCGTCCGCCAGTTGTGTCAGACCTGCCAGGCAGCGCAGCACCGTGGTCTTGCCAGACCCCGATGGCCCAAACAGGCCTGTAATGCCCGTGGCAGGTGTATTGAACGATACATCCAGGGAAAAGCCGCCAACGGCTCCCCTGAACCTTGCTTCAACGCCGCTCATGACCGGGGGCTTCCGGCGCGTTTGGCAATCAGCATAGTGATAAGGATCACCACGAACGAGAACACCAGCATCCCCGCAGACAGCGCATGCGCGGCGCCCCACTGCATCGTCTCGACATAATCAAAAATGCTGATCGAAACGGTTTTGGTTTCGCCGGGAATACTGCCGCCAATCATCAGCACCACGCCGAACTCGCCCACCGTATGCGCAAAGCTGAGAATTACGCCGGACAGAATGCCGCCCTGCGCCAGCGGAACCGCCACTGAGAAAAACGCATCCAGCGGCGAGGCGCGCAA
>JAUSQH010000102.1 GCA_030652895.1 Alphaproteobacteria bacterium | reverse complement strand
AAGGAATAGCCCTTGCCCTGGGGTGAAATCTGCGTGGCTTCAGTGACAATGAACGCAGCCGACGCCCGTTGTGCGTAATAGAGTGCGTTCATGGCGTTCGGCGCATCGCCAGGCTGGGTGCTGCGCGAACGAGTCATGGGCGCCATGACCACGCGATTGGGCGTGTTCAGTTGACCAACAATGCCTTGGGTAAAAAGTTTGGACATCTGTGTTTCCTCGTCGATATTCAGTGGTTGCAATGACCACAGGATATCGACGAGGAATCTTTTGATAATCGACCCGACTCGGGAAACATATTGCGGTTAATCCGGATAATCCGTCCTCGCATTGTCCCAGACTCCGCGTACCTCGGGTTCGATTAGCTCCTGACGGACCTTGCCATTGCATATCGCCACTCTGCTGGCAGGACCAATAAAAGCGCTGTACTTTGACTTTCAGCCCTATAACCCTCAAGGAGTCGGCATGTTCAGCCACGTCACCGTCGGAACAAACGATCTGGATAAAGCCGCCGCATTCTACGATGCCGTACTGATCCCACTGGGCCTGTGCCGCCGCCATGTAACCCCGGATGGCGGGCCGGCTTCCGCATGCTGGATCAGCGCCGGCAGCCCGTTGCCGCGCTTCTATGTCTACTCCCCCTACAACCGCCAGGACGCCGCTGCGGGCAATGGCAGCATGGTGGCTTTCTCTGCCCCCTCGCCAGGTGCAGTAGACGTGGCCTATGCCGCAGGAATGCTGGCTGGCGGAGTCGATGACGGTGAGCCAGGCCCGCGCCCGCATTATGGCGACGGTTATTACGGCGCCTATCTGCGGGATCCGGACGGGAACAAAGTGCATATCGTGCATCGTGGCGATATGCAGGCAACGGCATGAAGACCAGCCAAACCCTGTACGAGTATTCAACCCGGCCATAACGTTAAGCAACGGTCAGTAATATCCCGAAGCTCACGAGTGCGGCACCAAAAACCCGGTCGATCCACTGTCGGGCGGCCATCAATTTCTCGCGCACCCTCCCGGCGGAAAAGCACAGTGCGACGAGACTGAACCACAACACATGCGCCCCGGCGATAAATAGCCCATAGGCGATTTGCACAGTGATAGCGGTGTCCGGCCGTACGACACC
>JAUSQH010000095.1 GCA_030652895.1 Alphaproteobacteria bacterium | reverse complement strand
GGCGGCGTGCCGACCAGCGGCGCGTGCACCAGGCTCGCCCACAGGTTGCGCAGCACATGCCCGACATGGCCGGCCAACGCGCGGCCCAGGGCGGCCGCATCGCGCTGCTCGACGGCGGTCATCTCTGCCAGCACGTGCGGATGGCAACGCACCGCACCCTGGCCGAAGACGATGAGCGCGCGGGTGAGGATGTTGGCGCCCTCGACCGTGATGGCGATCGGCACCTGCCGGTAGGCCACGCCGAGCAGGTTCTTCGGCCCGGCCATGATCGCCTTGCCGCCCAGGATGTCCATGCCGTGGTTGAGCGCGCGCCGTCCGGCCTCGGTGAGCTGCACCTTCAGGATCGCGCTCGCCACGCTCGGCCGCTCGCCACGGTCCAGCACCGCAGCGGTGTAGCGGCGCGCCGCGTCGGTGGCGTACAGGTCGGCGGCCATGCGCGCGATCAAGGCCGCGATGGCGTGGAAGCGGCTGATCTGCAGACCGAACTGCTCGCGCACGCGGCCGTAACCCACGGCAACGACCAGCGAGGTCTGCTGCATCGCCGCCCCCAGCGCCGGCAGCGAGATCGCACGGCCGGCGGCCAGGCTCTCCATCAGCATGCGCCAGCCTTGGCCGACTTGCTGCTCGCCGCCGATCACCCAGTCCATCGGCACGAACACCTGCCGGCCGCGCAGCGGCCCGTTCATGAACGCGGCGTCCATCGGCCGGTGGCGGCTGCCGATGCGCATGCCCTCGCAGGGCACCGGCAGCAGCGCGCAGGTGATGCCCAGCGACTGCTCGCCCGCGGGCCGCGCCGGGTCGACGGCGTGGAACGCCAGCCCGACCACGGTGGCCACCGGCGCCAGCGTGATGTAGCGCTTGTCGAAGTCGACCACGAAGCCGCGCACCATGCGGCCGTCGATGACACGTTCGGCGAGCACGCCGCGATCCGGGATCGACGCCGCGTCCGAGCCGGCGTACGGGGACGTCAGCGCGAAGCACGGCAGGTCGCGGCCGTCGGCCAGCCGCGGCAGGTAGTGGTCCTTCTGCGCCTCGGTGCCGT
>JAUSQH010000094.1 GCA_030652895.1 Alphaproteobacteria bacterium | reverse complement strand
CAATCTCCGCATTGGTGCAATCGGCAATGCGGCGCTATGCCGGAAATATCCACAAGCCTGGTCGAGGCCGCGCAAGCTGGCGTCGATGTCACGTCCCGCTGCATCCGCCAGGCCGATCAACAATGTCTGGCCCATCCCGATTAACGAGTGATCCGTGCGTCTCGGTTTTCTCTAGGATCAAATACGATTCCGCAGCGCAAGTCCCTGATTCTAGCGCCTATTGGATTAAATCCGGGGCTTTTTTGTGAAATTATATCTCCAGTATGGCGTGACGGTTGCGCCACGCCGTTGACAGGCTGACTGAAATCCGCGGAGAATAGCGTCACAAATAATAACGCCCATAAAATGAGCGCGAGGGAGAGACCGGTGACAGTCAGCCAAACGAGCAACAAGTCCTGCTGGGTGGATAATGAGCGTGGCATCATAGAGCGCGATATCTTTGTCAGCGATGAAATCTATCAGCAGGAGCTGAAACAGGTGTTTGGCCGCGCCTGGCTGTTTGTCGGGCATCAGAGCCAAATTCCCAACCCGTACGACTTCTTTGTGTCGCGCATGGGTGCGGAATCGGTGATCATGACCCGCGATAAAACCGGGCAGATTCATGTCTTCCTCAACACCTGCCGCCATCGGGGCATGAAAGTATGCCGCTATGATCAGGGCAATACCCGCGTCTTTACCTGCCCCTATCATGCCTGGTCTTATTCCGTAGACGGAAATCTGACCAGTGCGCCAGGCGGCCTTGCCGGTGTGCCGCAATACAAGGCGATCTATCATGATGAACTGGACAAATCCCAATGGGGCCTGGTCCCGGTCGCCAAAATAGCCAATTACAAAGGCACCATCTGGGCGACCTGGGATGAGAAAGCCCCGGAGTTTGAAAATTACATTGGCGGTATGAAACTGTATCTGGACGCAGTTCTCGATCACCGCGATGGCCGGCCGGGCGGATCCGAAATTATTGGCGGTATCCAGAAATGGAAGGTTCCCAGCAACTGGAAATTTGGCGCAGAAAATTTTATTGGTGATCTGTATCACATCACCAGCCATAGATCGGTTGATATGGTGTCGATCGGGCCGAGCGGCGCCGGGCGCCGTGATGCGCCCGTCGTAAAGCGGCCTGAAGGGGCCAAACGCCCGCCGCCGTTCGCCAGTATCGGCTTTCCCGATCACGGCCACGGACTGATCGGAAATCTGCCACACTATGAAGAGCCGGACTATATACCCCAATTCACCCTGACGCCGGAGGTAGAGGAATATTACAAGCATATTTATCACGCGCGTGTGGCTAATCTGGGCGACCAAAAGCGCGGTCTGGCCGCGGTAGGCACAATTTTCCCGAACCTGTCCTTTCATGGCATGCAGCCACGCGCGTTTTTCACATGGCACCCGAATGGTCCGCGTGAGATGGAAATCTGGAAATGGTATCTGGTGGACGCGGACGCACCGGCCACCGTCAAGGATGTGCTGCGCCGCTATTATCTGCGTTATGCAGGCCCGGCCGGCCTGACCGAACAGGACGACATGGAAAACTGGAATTATGCCACATCGGCAAGTGCGGGCATGGAGGCAGGCCGGTATCCGTACAATTACCAAATGGGGCTGGGCTATGAGCAGCAGGCGCCGGATTTGACGGACGCAGTTTTTACTACCGCCGTGACAGAACAGAACCAGCGTATCTTCTACCAGCGCTGGTCGCAATATATGGCGGCCGAAAACAGCGATGAACTGCACCCGGCAAGCAGTTCCAATTTCGCGAATATACTGGCGAGGCGGCGGTCGTGAGCGCGCGTGAAAGCGCCATTGACGCGCTGTTGCTGCAACGCGAAATTGAAGCCTTTTATTATTTCGAAGCCGAGTTGCTGGACGATCGGCGCTATGGCGAATGGCTTGATCTGTTAGCGGATGATATTGTCTATTTCATGCCGCTGCGCCGCAACGTCAAATATGGTTCGCAAGCAGCCGATGAGAACTCGGTCGAGGGCGTGGACGCCGCCTGGTTTGATGAAGGCAAGCACACCCTGACCCAGCGCGTCGCACAGATTAAAACCGGCATTCACTGGGCGGAAGAGCCGCTTTCACGGATACGGCATCTGGTGACCAATGTGCAGATCGCGCACTCCACGTCCGGTGAAATGAGCGCAAAGGAACTGGATGTGAAAAGCAGGTTTCTTGTCTACCGCAACCGCATTGACGACGAAACCGACATTTTCGTCGGCCAGCGCACCGACCGTCTGCGGTATGTGGGTGGCGGCTGGAAAGTCGCCCGGCGGGAGATCCTGCTGGATCAAAGTACGTTGCTCGCCAAAAACCTGACATTTTTCTTCTGAAAGGGGACGACCATGGCCGACAAGGATAAAAAGGGCGGGAACAGCAGTATGGCGCGGCTCGAAGGCGTATTGACCCTTGATCTTGTAGCGATAGACGAAGGTGCAAAAGTAAAACTGCGCGACGGTGAAATTGCCGAGGTAATCGATAACCCGCGCGATGGTATGTGGATATTGCTGCGTTTCCTGGAATCGCCCGATGATCCCGCGCGCGTGGGTGAGGAAGAACTGGTGTTCTGGGCCGACGTGCTGGGCGTCGTGCAATGAGCGGCCGTATCGTCCTGATCACCGGCGGCACCTATGGCATTGGCCGCGCGGCGAGCCTTGGTTTTGCCGCTCAGGGCGACAAGGTCTACACCTTCGGCGTGGGTGAGGCGGCGACGAAGGGTGTGATGGCGCTGGCGCGTGAGGCGGGGCATGAAGTCAGCGCCGCCACGCTCGACATTACTGACACCGCCGCCGTCCGTACCCTGATCAGTGACATTCTGGCGCGCGAAGGGCGCATCGACGTGCTGGTCAATAATGCTGCCGTCCGTCCCACCGGCACCATCGAAACCGCCAGCGATGAGGAGTGGGACATTGCATTTGACGTGAATGTACGCGGCATGTTTGTTGCCGTGAAGGCGGTGCTGCCGCAAATGCTGGCACGCAAACAGGGCGTCATTGTCAATGTCGCGTCCGGTTCGGGCTATGGGCGCGGGGGGTTGCTGGCCTATGGCGCCTCAAAGGGCGCGGTGTTCGCCTTTACCAAATGCCTGGCCATTGATCATGCCGCCCAGGGCATTCGCGTCAATACGGTCGTGCCGGGCTTTACCGAAACCGGCATGACCGAAGATTTTCCTGAAAAAGTCATGGCCATGGGCGCAGGCATGAGCGTCGCCGGACGTGTCAACAAACCCGAAGAAATCGCCAACGCCATCCTGTGGCTCGCCTCCGATCAGGCCTCGGTGGTCAGCGGTATTACATTAGAGGCGGGAACATTACCGCGTTAGCCGTCGCTCACCGCGCCGTCCAGCCGCCATCGACGGGCAGGGATGCGCCAGTGATCGAGGCACCCATGTCGGAGCACAAAAACACGGTCAATGCGGCCACCTCTTCGACCGTGGCGAATTTCTTGTTGGGTTGCGGGGCCAGCATCACCTTTTCGACCACGTCTTTTTGCGACATGCCGTGCGCCTTCGCCTGATCGGGGATTTGTTTTTCGACCAGCGGCGTCCATACATAACCGGGGCAGATGGCGTTGCAGGTGACGCCTTTTTCCGCCGCCTCCAGCGCGGTTACCTTGGTAAGGCCAAGCAGGCCATGCTTGGCCGCCACATAGGCGGATTTATAGGGCGAGGCGACAAGACCATGGGCCGAGGCGATATTCACGATGCGGCCCCAGCCGCGCTCCATCATCGGGCCGAGCACCGCACGGGTGGTATGAAATGCTGAGCTGAGATTAATCGCAATCAGCGCATCCCATTTTTCCGGCGGAAATTCATGCAGCGGCGCCACATGCTGCACCCCCGCATTGTTGATGAGAATATCGATGGGGCCAAGCTCAGACACCGCGCGGGTCAGCATCGCGGCAATCGCTTTTGGATCAGCCATGTCGGCGGACAGCGCCGCGCATTTCACCCCATGGGCCTTGCTGATTTCATCCGCTATCGGAGTTATTTCGCGCTCATCCCGGCTGCCATTGACGCCGAGCGCGCAGCCTTGCGCGGCCAATGCCCTGGCAATCGCCAGCCCGATGCCGCTGGTGGCGCCGGTAACCAGCGCCACTTTATTTTTCAGCAACAAATTACTCCGCTGCCTTTCCGGCCCCGGCCCCGGCTGCCGCCTCTTCCGCCTCGCGGCGCAATTCGCGTTTCAGGGTTTTGCCGCTGGCGTTACGCGGAATAACGTCGATGAAGCGCACGCTGGCGGGCTGTTTGAATTTGGCCAGCCGTGTGCTGCAATGTTTCAGAATATCCGCCTCGGTAATGTCGGAGCCGGGCGCACGCACCACGCAGGCCTGGCCGGTTTCACCCCAGCGTTCGTGCGGGACGCCGATCACGCCCACATCGGCGACGCCCTTGATCTGGAAGATCACGGCCTCCACCTCGGCCGGGTACACATTTTCACCGCCGGAAATGTACATGTCCTTCCAGCGGTCAACGATGTAGAAATAGCCGTCACTATCCTTGCGCGCCGCGTCCCCGGTTTTGAACCAGCCATCCTTGAAGCTGGCTTCGGTGGCGTCAGGCCGGTTCCAGTAGCCCGGGGTCACATTGGGCCCCTTGACCCATATCTCGCCAACCACATCGGGTTCGGTGATGTCATTGTCCTGTTCATCCACCAGCCGCATCTCCAGATGAAGTGCTGGCAAACCGGCGGAGCCGATCTTTTTCATCGCCATATCGCTTTCCAGCACGGTGATGATCGGGCTGGTTTCGGTCA
>JAUSQH010000085.1 GCA_030652895.1 Alphaproteobacteria bacterium | reverse complement strand
CCGGCACGAACAGCAGCGAGCGCAGCGGCCGCAGCGGCCGCACGGTTGGCATGGCGCTCACTCGGCTCGCGCCGCCAGCCAGCGTGCGTTGTCCTGGCCCAGCGACGGCGCCGGCCTGCGGATCGGCGGACGCTGACCGTTGATCTTGTACGGCGGCGCGTGCACCGGCACCTCGCGCCCGTCGGGCGTGGGCTGCATCACCAGCAGTTCGCGGTCTGCCATGTAGGGGTGGCCCAGCAGATCGGCGATGTCGCACACCGGCCCGGCGGTGATGTCGCGCTCGGCGAAGAACCGCAGCGCCTCGGCCAGTGTCAGCCGGCTCAAGTGCTGCTGAATCAGATCGTCGAGCGCCTCGACATTGCGCAGCCGCGCTTCGTGGGTCGCGAAGCGCGGGTCCTGCAGGGCCTCGGGCGCGCCGATGCCGTCGAACAGCCGCGCCAGCGTGGCTTCCATGCCGGCCGACAGCGCGACCCAGCGCCCGTCGCTGGTGCGGTAGACATTCCGCGGCGCGTGGGTCGGCGAGCGGCTGCCGGCGCGCTGCGGGCGCTCGCCGGTAAGGCCGTACTCGGCTGCCTGCGGGCCGAGCACCGAAAACAGCGGCTCGAACAGCGACAGGTCGATCTCCTGCACCTGCGCCGCCCCGCCGGCGCGCTGCCGGTGCACCTCCGCCAGCGCCAGCGATGCGC
Source organism: Alphaproteobacteria bacterium (assembly GCA_030652895.1). GTDB lineage: Bacteria > Pseudomonadota > Alphaproteobacteria > UBA11222 > UBA11222 > UBA11222. The sequence continues at coordinate 444 of JAUSQH010000085.1, read as the reverse complement.
CATAGAGCCCGGCGACCGAGTCAGCCATCGCGAACGGCGGCAGCACCGGCGGCCGGTCGGCAAAGCCGTTCATCGCCGCGAAGCCACTCATGGCCTCGATCAGCGAGCCGAAGCCGCCCTTGTCGGCGAACAGCCCTGTCTGGCCCCAGCCCGAGATGCGCACCACCACCAGCCGCGGGCTGATCCCGGCCAGCGTGTCCAGGTCCAGCCCCATGCGCTCCAGCGTGCCGGGTCGGAAGTTCTCGACCAGCACGTCGGCGCGCGCGATCAGGCCGCGCAGCGCGGCCATGCCGTCGGCGCTGCGCAAATCAAGTTCGACGCTGTCCTTGTTGCGGGCGTAGGTCAGCCAGTAAGTGCTGACGCCGTCGCGCTGCCAGGCACGCAGTTCGTCGCCCTTCCTCGGCGGCTCGACTTTGATCACGGTCGCGCCCAGGTCGGCCAGCA
>JAUSQH010000429.1 GCA_030652895.1 Alphaproteobacteria bacterium | reverse complement strand
GCGCAATGCCGAGGGCCGCCTGGCCATGACCGAGGTGGTGCTGCGGCCGCGCGTCGAGTTCGGCGCCGGGCCGGCGCCTGACGCCGCGGCCTTGCAGGCGCTGCACCACGCCGCGCACGACGCCTGCTTCATCGCCAATTCGGTGCGCAGCGCGGTGCGCTGCGAACCGCGCTGAACGGCCGGCGCCGGCTTCAGCGCAGCGCCTCGGCCCACAGCACCGGGCCCTGGGCGGCGTACCAGGCCTGGATCTGCGGCGCCAGGGCCGCTTCGATGCGGCCGCGCTTGAGCTTGAGCGTCGGCGTCAGCATGCCGTTCTCGATCGACCACGGCTCGGCGGCCACCACCAGCAGCTGCAGCTGCTCGTGCGGCGCCAGCGCGGCATTGACCTCGGCCAGCAACTGGCGCAGCTCGGTGTCGATCTGCTGGCGCAGTGCGGCGTCGCCGAGCTGCGGCCGCAAAGCCTCGTCGAGCAACACGACCGCGAACGGCTGCGCCTGGCCGACGCCCGAGACCAGCGACATCTCGACGCGCGGGTGGGCGTTGAGCTGGTTCTCGATCGGCGCCGGCGCCACGTACTTGCCCTTGGATGTCTTGAAGAGCTCTTTCTTGCGGCCGGTGACCTTGAGCAAGCCGTCGCCGCGGCGCTCGCCGAGGTCGCCGGTGCGGAAGAAACCGTCGGCGGTGAAACACTCGGCGTCGAGCTCGGGTTGTTTGTAGTAGCCCACCAGCTGGCCGGGCGACTTGATCAGGATCTCGCCGTCGGCCTCGATGCGCACCTCGACGCCGGCGTAGGGTAGGCCGACCCAGCCGGGGGCGTTGCTGGCGGCGGTGGAGGCGTGCGAATAGGCGAAGTCTTCGGTCATGCCATAGCCTTCGAGCAGGTTCAGGCCCAGGCGCCGGTACCAGGCGATCAGGTCGGCCGGGATCGGTGCCGAGCCGCTGCCGGCGCGCACAACCGCGCCCAGCCCGAGCCCGGCCAGCACCTTGCGGCCGACGAAGCGGCCGAGCAGCGGGATGGCGA